>JAQGIJ010000062.1 GCA_028291285.1 Phenylobacterium sp.
ATCCGCTGCAGCAGTTGGGCGAGGCCGGCCAGGCCGTCTGGCTCGACTTCATCGATCGCAAGATCCTCGAGAGCGGCGGGCTCAAGCGCCTGATCGCCGAGGACGGGCTGAAGGGCGTGACCTCCAACCCCTCGATCTTCGAGAAGGCGATGGGGGAGGGCCCGGACTACGACGAGCGCCTTCGGGCCTTCCTGGCGCAGGGCAGGGCCGAGGCGACCGAGGTCTATGAGCACCTGGCCATCGGCGACATCCGGGAGGCCGCCGATCAGCTGCGCCCAGTCTATGACGCGACGAACGGCGCCGATGGCTTCGTCAGCCTGGAAGTCTCGCCCTATCTGGCGCTGGACACCGAGAGGACGATCACGGAGGCGCGGCGCCTCTGGGCGGCGGTCGACCGGCCCAACCTGATGGTGAAGGTTCCGGGCACGCAGGCGGGCGTGGCCGCGATCCGCGCGCTGGTCGGCGAAGGGATCAACATCAATGTCACCCTGCTCTTCGCGCTGGACGCCTACCTCGCGGTGGCGGACGCGCACATCGCCGGCCTGGAGGCGTTCAGGGCGAGCGGTGGCGGCGTCGGCAAGGTCGCCGGCGTGGCCAGCTTCTTCGTCAGCCGGATCGACACCCAGATCGACAAGAAGATCGACCAGCGCGTCGCCGAGGGCGGCAGGGACGCCGAGGCGTTGAAGGCGTTGCGCGGCCGGGTGGCCATCGCCAACGCCAAGGTGGCCTACCAGCAATATCTGAAGCTGATCGAGACGCCGCGCTGGAAGGCGCTGGCGGCGGCAGGCGCGCGGCCGCAGCGGCTGCTCTGGGCGTCGACCGGAACCAAGGACCCAGCCTATTCCGACGTGCTCTATGTCGAGAACCTGATCGGCCCGGACACGGTCAACACCATGCCGCCCAAGACGATGGACGCCTTCCGCGACCACGGCCGCGTGGCCGTCACCCTGACCCAGGGCGTGGCGGAGGCCGAACAGGTGCTCGCCGACGCCGAGCGCCTTGGCCTCGACCTGCAGGGCGTGACCCGCGATCTGGTGACCGATGGCGTCAAACTGTTCTCCGACGCCGCCGACAAGCTGCTGGACGCCGTACGCGCCAAGCTCGCTCAGCGAAAGGCAGGCTAAGCGCCCATCCCGCTTCCACTGAGAAGGACAAGACGCATGCAGCTGGGGGTTATCGGCCTGGGCCGGATGGGCGCCAACATCGTTCGACGCCTGATGCGCGACGGTCACGAGTGCGTCGTCTGGAACCGCAGCTCCGCGCCGGCGAAGGCCTTGGCCGACGAGGGCGCCACGCCGGCCGCGGACGTCGCCGATCTGGTGGCCAAGCTGCAGGCGCCGCGCGCGGTATGGATCATGCTGCCGGCGGGCGATCCAACCGAGGCGGCGGTCCAGCAACTGGGCAGCCTGCTGGGCGCCGGCGACATCCTCATCGACGGCGGCAACTCCTTCTACAAGGATGACATCCGGCGGGCTCAGGCGCTGAGCGACAGGGGCCTGCACTATGTCGACGTGGGCACCTCCGGCGGCGTCTGGGGCCTGTCGCGCGGCTACTGCATGATGATCGGCGGCGAGAAGGCCGCCGTGGACCGGTTGGACCCGATCTTCCGGACGTTGGCGCCGGGCGCGGGCGAGATCGCGCGCACCAAACGCCCGGACGGCGCCGATCGGCGCGCCGAGCTCGGTTACATCCACGCCGGTCCCGCGGGCGCCGGCCATTTCGTGAAGATGATCCACAACGGTATCGAGTACGGCCTGATGCAGGCCTACGCCGAGGGGTTCGACATCCTCAGCAACAAGAACTCCCCGGCCTTGCCCGAGGGGCAGCGCTACGATCTGGACCTGATGGACATCGCCGAGGTCTGGCGACGCGGCAGCGTCATCTCATCCTGGTTGCTGGATCTCACCGCTTCGGCCCTGGCCGGCGACGCCAAGCTGGAGAAATTCACCGGTGCGGTGGCCGATTCCGGGGAGGGGCGCTGGACCATCGAGGCGGCGATCGAGGAGGCGGTGCCGGCCGAGGTGCTCTCCGCCGCGCTCTACGCCCGATTCCGCTCGCGCCAGGACCACACCTTCGGCGAGAAGTTGCTGTCGGCCATGCGTTTCGGGTTCGGCGGCCACGTGGAAGGCGCCTTGGGTGGCGGTGGTGGCTGACGCCGCGCCACGGCCGCCCATCGCCTTTCTGATCTCGGACGTGGACGGCACCCTCGTCACGCCCGACAAGCGCCTGACCGAAGCGGCCGCGGCCGCGGTGCGATCGCTGCGCAGGGCCGGCGTCGGCTTCAGCCTGATCTCCAGTCGGCCACCCCGGGGCATGGCCGTGCTGCTGGACGCGCTGGAGGTCGATCAGCCCTTTGCAGCCTTCAACGGCGGCAGCATTCTCGGCCCGGACGGCGACATTCTCGAACGCTTGACCGTTCCCCCCGAGGCGGCCCGCATGGCGCTGGCGTTGTTCGATTTGCACGGAATCGACAGCTGGGTCTTCGCCCACGGTGAGTGGTGGTTGCGCGACCCGCACGGCGTCAACACCGACCGCGAACGCCGCACCGTGGGCTTCGAGCCTTCGGTTACGGCGAGCTTCGAAGGCCTGCTGAGCGAGGCCGAAAAGATCGTCGGCGTCTCCAACGACCATGACCTGCTCGCGCGGGTGGAGGCCCTGGCACAGGCCCGGCTGGCCGGTCTCGCCGCCGCCGTCCGGTCACAGCCCTACTACCTGGACGTCACCCACATCGAGGCGAACAAGGGCCACGCCGTACGCGCGATCTGCCGCCGCCTGGGCCTCGACCTGCAGCGGTTGGCGGTGATCGGCGACATGGCCAATGACGTGTCGATGTTCGTCGAGGCGGGGTTCGCCATCGCCATGGGCCAGGCTCCGGAGGCCGTGCGCGCCGCGGCCGACGCCGTCACAGGTCCGAACACCGACGACGGCTTCGCCGAGGCGGTCCGCCGCTACATCCTGCCACGCGCCGGGGTGGGAAGCGCGCCATGACCGACCGCGCCGTCATCGTCGCCCCCTCGATACTCTCCGCCGACTTCACGCGGCTGGGCGAGGAGGTCCGCGCCGTCGACCGGGCTGGGGCGGACTGGATCCACCTGGACATCATGGATGGGCGCTTCGTGCCCAATATCACCTTCGGCCCGGACATCGTGAAGGCGATCCGGCGCTGCACGCGAAAGCCGCTGAACTGCCACCTGATGATCGTCGAGCCCGAACGCTATATCGACGCGTTCGCAGACGCCGGCGCCGATCACCTGCTGGTCCAGGCCGAGCCTGGCTCGACCATTCACCTGCACCGCGTCCTGAGCCGGATCCGCGAGCTGGGAAAGAAGGCCGGGGCGGTGTTGGATCCGGCCACGCCGCCGGACTTCGTGGAGTACGTCCTGCACCTCTGCGACGTGCTCCTGGTGATGACCGTGAACCCCGGCTTCGGCGGCCAGCACTTCCTGCCCGAAGTGCTGCCGAAGATCACGGCGCTGCGCAAGCTGTGCGATGACCGGAGCCTGTCGACCATTATCGAAGTGGACGGCGGCCAGAGTGGGCTGACCACGCGCCAGGTCATCGAGGCCGGAGCCGACGCCATCGTGGCGGGGACCGCCGTGTTCGGCGCCGCCGACTATGCGGGCGCCATCGCCGCGATCCGTGAAGGGCGGGAGGCGCGGTAGCGGAGATGGCGCCGGAGATCACCGTCGGGCCGCCCAGGCTCGCCATCAACCAGGGCCACACCTTCCTGGTGACCGAGCAGGACGGTCAGATCACAGCGGGCACGGAAAAGGGGCTGTACGACCGCGACACCCGCCTGATCTCGAGCTGGCGGATCTATGCGAACGGCGTGCCGTGGGAGCTGCTGAACTCGGCGAACGTCGCCTATTACGCCTGCCGCGTCTTCTTGCTGAACCAGCCGATCCCGACCGAGAGCGGCGGCATCCCCGCGGGGAGCCTGTCCCTGACGCTGAGCCGCACCATCGGCCCGGGGCTCCACGAGGACCTCGACCTGATCAACTACGGGGCCGACCGGGTGCGGTTCAACCTGGAGATCGCGATCCGCAGCGACTTCGCGGACATCTTCGAAGTGAAGAGGGGGGGCATCGTCCGTCGCGGCCGCATCCAGAGCGAATGGGTCCCGCACGCCGAGCGGCTCGACACCGCCTACGTCAACGCGGACTTCGAGCGCAGCCTCTCCGTCCAGATCCGGCGCGCAGGCAGCCGGCCGGTCATTGCGAACGGCCGCATCAGCTTCGACATCGCGCTCGATCCCGGCGAGGCGTGGCATGCCTGCCTGATGTACGAGTTCGCCGGGCAGGCGGGACGGGCGCCGGAGAGCTGCTTCGAGGGCGCGCACACCTCCCACATGGCCTTGGGCCTGGATGCGTGGCAGGCCGCCGTCGTCAAGCTGCAGACCGGCAACGAGGAGTTCTACCGCTACTACCGCCAATCCGTCGCCGACATGGCCGCGCTGCGCCTGCCGTTCGAAGGCACCGATCACATGCAGTTCGTGCCGGCTGGGGGCGTCCCCTGGTTCGTCGCCCTGTTCGGCCGCGAC
>JAQGIJ010000063.1 GCA_028291285.1 Phenylobacterium sp.
CCGCCTGAAGCAGCGCTCCGCCCTGGTCGGCGTGGGCGTGAACGATCACTCCTCGTTCGGCGGCCGCACGGTCACCGAGACCAAAGGCTTCATCTACCGCAACCAGGACGACGAGCTGACGGCGATCCAGCGGGGCTCGTGGATCCGCGCCGAGCGGCACGCCTCGAAGGAGCGCAAGAAGGAATACGAGCTTCCCAAGCCCTACTCGGACGAGGAGCTGGCGAAGATCGACGCGGCCTACGAGGCCGAGACCCTCCGCGGCAAGGACACCCTCTACTTCGAGGACGTGAAGGTCGGCGAGGACGTCCCGACCATCGTTCGTGGGCCGCTGCGCACCAGCGACATCATCGTCTGGCACGTGGGCGTGGGCATGGGCATCACGCCGCCCGGCGCCTTCAAGGTCTCCTACGACACCCGCAGGAAGGTGCCGGGCCTGTTCACCAGGAACGCGCTCGGCGTGCCCGACACCGTGCAGCGGCTGCACTGGGAGGCGGCCTGGGCCAATGAGTTGGGGATCCCGATCCCTTACGACTACGGGGCGATCCGCGAGGCCTTCCTGACCAACATCGTCACCAACTGGATGGGCGACGAGGCCTGGCTGTGGAAGCTCTCCTGCCAGCACCGCAAGTTCGTCTACACGGGCGACACCTACTGGGTGAAGGGCCGGGTGGTCTCCAAGACGCAGGAGGCCGGCCGCAACGAGGTGCACCTCGACATCTGGGTCGAGAACCAGTGGGGCACCATCGTCAGCCCGGGCTCCGCGGTGGTGTTGCTGCCGACCCGCGACAAGGCGGTGGAGCTGCCGAAGCCGGCGCAGGAGAACATCGACGCGATGTTCGCCCACGAGGTCGAGCGCTTGGCCAATTAGTAGGAGGTGATCTGAGCCGTAAGGCGCCGGGGCGCGGAGGTCACCGGCCCCGCCGGGTCACCTCGACGGTGAGGTGGGAGACCGCGGGCAGGCGCTCCAGCTTGGCGCGGTAGAAGGCGGTGTCGCGGCGTTTGTCGGTGGCGACGCCGACGATGGCCCCCAGGTGGCCGGGCCCGAGCCGCCACAGGTGCAGGTCGCAGACCTCGTCGCCCTGGGCCTCCACGGTGCGCCGGATCAGCTCCGCCAGCCGTCGGTCGGGGTTCATGTCGAGCAGGATGGCGCCGGTGTCGCGGATCAGGCCGTAGGACCAGCTGGCGATCACCAGAGCGCCCACCAGGCCGGCCAGCGGATCCATCCACAGCCATCCGAACAGCCGCGCGAGCGTCAGCCCGGCGATGACCAGCACCGAGACCGCGGCGTCGGCCAGGACGTGCACGACGGCGGCGCGCATGTTGTTGTCGCGGTGGTGCGCGTGGCCGTGGTCCGCTTCCTCGAACACCGCCACGTGCGCCTCGTCCCCGATCCGGAGGTGGGCGGCGAAGGCGTGCGGCTCGGGGATCTCGTCGAGGCTTTCGAGATAGGCGCCGCGGTCGGCCATGGCGAAGCGCTGGCGCGCGCCGTCCGGCCGGATGGTCTCCACCGACACCGCCGCGGGATCGAGCCGGAGGGAAGGCTCCGCCACCAGCCGGAAGCGCGGCGGCGCGTCGGTCTCGAAGATCGAGAGCTCGACGGTTCCGCCCGCAGCGGCGATGCGATGCGCCGCGTCGTGGGCGTGGTCGTCATGCCCTGCGTGACCGGCGTGCCCGTGGCCGCCGCCGTGAGCGTGGTGGTGGTCATGGCCGCCGCCCAGCAGCCAGGCGCTGGCGATGTTGACGCCGAGACCGAGCACCGCGATCGGGATCGCCTCGGCGAAGTGGATGGGCACGGGCGCCATGAAGCGGGCGACGGCCTCGTAGCCGATCAGCAGGGCGATCATCGCCAGCACGATCGCGCTGGTGAAGCCGGCGAGGTCGCCGAGCTTGCCGGTCCCGAAGCTGAACCGCGGATCCTGCGCGTAGCGGCGCGAGAAGCTATAGGCGAGCGCCGCCAGCAGCAGGGCGCCGGCATGGGTCGACATGTGCAGGCCGTCGGCCACCAGGGCGATGGAGCCGAACATCAGCCCGCCGGCGATCTCCAGCAGCATCATCGCGCCGCAGAGCACGATGACGATCCAGGTGCGCCGCTCGTTGCGCTCGTGTCCGGCGCCGAGGAACAGATGGCTGTGGCCGAGGTCGGAGGCCTCGGCCGCCGAGGCAAGGGGCGGGCTCATTTCAGGTACGCCCGCACCACGTCGAGCAGCTGCTCGGCCGCCTCCGCGTTGAGCGCGCCGGGATGGCGCTCCTCGTCCACCAGATGCGACCGGACGTGGTCCTCGACGACCTCGGCCATCAGCCCGGCCATGGCCCCGCGGCTCGCCGCGATCAGGTGCATGACCTGATCGCAGCCGGCTTCGGCCTCGAGCGCGCGTTCGATCGCTTCGACCTGGCCGCGGAGCCGCCGCACGCGGGCCAGCAGCTTCGACTTGTAAAGTTGCGTATGCATTGTGGGCAGATAGCATAACCCCCCTACCTATGCGAGGCTTCGACTTGATTGTGCCGTCATGGCGCGGCAGAGCAGGCGCCACCGCGTGACGAAAGAGGTCCGGATGCGAATTCCTCGGCTTCCGCCCGCCGCCCCGGCGCCTGGGCAGACAGCGCTCTGCGCCCAAATGCGCGCGCGCGTGCGGCTTCCCCGCGCCGGGTGCGCAACGTGAACAGCGGGCAGGTGAGCGGCAGGACCGGGGGGGCCGCCGCGCCGGCGGCCTCGCCGCACGCGACCGGCACGCCGTTCGAGAGCGTGGCCTTGCTGCTGCAGGGCGGCGGCGCGCTGGGGGCCTATCAGGCCGGCGTCTACGAGGCGCTGCTGGGCGCCGGCGTCGAGCCCAGCTGGATCGCCGGCATCTCGATCGGGGCTATCAACAGCGCCATCATCGCAGGCAATCCCCGGGAGACGCGGCTGGAGAAGCTGCGCGCCTTCTGGGAGCTGGTGAGCGGGGGCGACGGCGACTGGTCCGCCGGCTGGGCCGGCCTGCTGTGGGACGGGCCGATGCGCCGCTGGCTGAACCAGCTGTCCGCCGGCCGGGTCATGGCCGGCGGCGCGCCGGGGCTCTTTGCGCCACGCGTGCCGCCGCCCTATCTGCGGCCCCCCGGAATGGCCGGGGCGACCAGTTGGTACGACACCGACGTGCTTCGGCCGACGCTCGAGCGGCTGATCGACTTCGACCGGATCAACGCGCGGGCGATGCGCTTCAGCGTCGGCGCGGTGAACGTGCGCACCGGCAACTTCGCCTATTTCGACAACGCCACCCACAAGATCGGGCCGGAGCACATCATGGCCAGCGGCGCCTTGCCGCCGGCCTTCGAGGCGATCGAGATCGACGGCGAGCACTACTGGGACGGCGGCCTGGTCTCCAACACCCCCCTCGACTGGGTGCTCTCGGCCCGTTCGGAGCTGGACACCCTGATCTTCCAGGTGGACCTGTGGAGTGCGCGCGGCGAGCTGCCGCGCACCTTGCCCGAGGTCGCCGTGCGGATGAAGGACGTGCAGTACTCCAGCCGCACCCGCGCGGCCACCGACGCCTTCCGCCAGCGGCAGCAGCTGCGCGCGACATTCAACGAGCTGCTGGCGCTGATGCCGCCGGAGCTGGCCGAGACGCCCCAGGCGCGTCTGCTCGCGCGCGCCTCCGATCCGGCGGTCTACAACATCGTCCAGCTGGTCTACCGCGCGCCCAGCTACGAGGGACAGTCGAAGGACTACGATTTCTCCCGCCGGGCCATGGAGGAGCACTGGGCCGCCGGCCGTCGGGATGCGGAGATCACGCTTGCTCATCCGGAGGTGCTGACGTTGCCTGAGGGTTCGCATTCGGTGCGCGTCTACGACTTCATCACCCCCGGCAGCCGTCACGGGGCCGTCCGCACGGAAAGCGATCCCGCATGAGCCGGTAGCGGCGCAGTTCGCCCCTATGGCAGTGTTCGCCTCCCCCACGCCGGGGCAAGGAGGACCAGCCATGGCCAAACAGCGCGACGTCGTCCGGATGAGCGAGGCGGAGATCGCCGCCTTCCTGGAAGGCCGCCGCAGCATGAACGTCGCCAGCCTGCTGAAGGACGGCTCCCCGCACCTGACGACCCTGTGGTTCGCCGTCAAGGACGGGGTCTATCTGTTCGAGACCTACGGGACCTCGCAGAAGGTGGTGAACCTGCGCCGCGATCCGCGCATCGCGCTGCTGTGGGAGGCGGGGGAGGCGTACGACGAGCTGGTCGGGGTCTCGGTGCGGGGCCGAGCCGAGATCGTCGAGACCGAGCCCCAGCTCTCCGAGCTCATGGCCTTTATCGTACGCCGCAACCTGTCCCAGCTCGGCGGCCAGCTGGACGAGCACGTCGCCAGGATGGTGGCCAAGCGCGTGGTGGTGGCCGTGCGTCCGGAGAAGACGATCAGCTGGGACCACCGCAAGCTGGCGGCGCGGGCCTAGGCGGGGGCTG
>JAQGIJ010000064.1 GCA_028291285.1 Phenylobacterium sp.
CTCAACCGGCCGCACGGCGTCCTGGACACCACCACGCCGGCGGCGATGGCGGGCGACCTGAAGACCCTGCTGCTCGGCGCCGCCCTGACGCCAGCCTCGCGCCGGCTGCTGGAAGGCTGGATGGTCAGCGCCACGCCGGGACTGAAGCGGCTGCGCGCCGGGTTTCCGCCCAGCTGGAAGGCCGGCGACAAGTCGGGAACCGGGCGGACCTACGCCAACGATATCGCCATCGTGCGCCCGGCCGGCCGCGCGCCGCTGCTCGTGGCCGCCTATTACGAGGCGCCGGCGGTCGACGCCGCCCGCCGCGAGGACGTGCTGCGCCAGGTGGGCGCGGCCGTGGCGGCCTGGGCGGGCTGAGCGGCAGCCGTCAGGCGAACCGCTCGCCGACCAACTCCTCGCTTTTCGCCCAGAGCGCCCTGGCGCGGTCGGGATCGAGCGCGTAGGCGCGCACGCCGCCGCGGGCGGGACCCTCGGCGAGCGCGGCCACGTGGCAGTCCTCGCAGTAGCGGCCGCCGACCTCCTCGGCGTCGGCCACCACCCCGGCCCAGACGCTGGTCGCCGCGCCCTGCGGGATGGTCTTCATGGCCGGGGCCGCGCCCGAGCCGCCGCTCGCACCGACGATCTGCTGGCGCGCCTGCGGGGTCATGTACCGGCCTAGCTCGGTGTGGATGACGCCCGGGTGGACGGCAGTGGCGCGTACGCCGCGGGCCTTGCCCCGTCGGTCGAATTCCACGGCGAAGAGGATGTTGGCGGTCTTCGAGCGGCCGTAGCCGCCGAACTCGGTGTAGGGCGTGCGCTCGAAGTTCGGGTCGTCCAGGTCGACGTCGGCGAAGCGGTGCCCGGCGGAGGAGAGGTTCACCAGCCGACCGCCCTGGCGCAGCAGAGGCGCGATGCGGTTGATCAGCACGAAATGCCCGAGGTGGTTGGCGCCGAACTGGGTCTCGAAGCCGTCGACCGTCTTGCCGAAGGGCGTGGCCATCACCCCGGCGTTGGCGATGATCAGGTCGAGGGGCTCGCCGTCGGCGTTCAGCGCATCGGCGCAGGCCCGCACGCTGGCCAGCGAGGCGAGGTCGCCCTGGACGAGCTCGAGCCCCGGTCCGTCGCTCTCCGCCTTGGGGATCGTGCCCGTAGCCTTGGCGGCCTTGTCCAGGTCCCGGACCACCCCCACCACGTGCGCGCCATGCGCCGCCAGGGTGCGCGCCGTCTCCACGCCGATGCCGGCGGAGACGCCGGTCACCAGCACGCGCTTGCCCGCGAGGTCGACGCCCTGAAGCACCTCGTCGGTCGTGGATTGGGCTCCGAATGGTCCGGCCATGGCGGGCGTCCTTCTCGTCTGCGGGATGGCGCAGCGTAGACGGCGGCCCGCGCCCGGCCAACCTAAGCCGATCGCGCCGGCTGCGGCGCCGCGCGGGCGGCGAAGCGGCGGGCGAGCGGTCCGATGGTCTCGATCAGCAGGTCCGGCAGCTTGGAGCCGGAGAGCTGGGTCATGGTCACGCCGGCGATTCCCTGGTCCTGAAGCCTCGCGAAGTGCGCCTCGATGTCGGCCTCGGAGCCCACCAGGGCGCGGTTGCTGGCAAACCACAGCGCCGCCTCGTCGCTGACCAGGTGGTCCACCTGGGCGGCGACCTCCTCGATGTTCGCCGCGTGGCCGAGGTCGCCGGGCGCGCCCATCCTGTGCTCCCCGGGCGGCAGCTCCACCCGCACGCCGGCGGCCTCGAAGATCTCGCGGCCCTCCAGCTGGGCGATGCGGATGCAGCTCGTTTTGAAGGCCTTGCTGATCCGCTCCAGGTCGTCGGTGATCGCGCCGGTGGTGTAGATGAACACCGGCGGCGGCTGGCGGCCGGCCTCGGCCGCGCCGCGGCGCACGTGGGCCAGCTTCGCCGCGACATTGCCCATCATGATGATCACGCCGTCGGCGACCGCACCGGCCATCGCCAGCGTCCGCGGGCCCGAGGCCGCCAGATAGACCGGCACGCGCACGTCGGCTCCGCGGAGCTTCGCTTCGAAGTCGCCGAAGGTCACGCCCTCGCCTGCCGTGAGCTCGCGCAGCCGCCCGACACCCTCCGCCATCTCCGCCACGGAGGCGTTACGCAGGCCGTCGAACCCCAGCGCGCTGTCGCCGGCGCCGAGGCCGAGAATGAAGCGGCCCGCAGCAACCTCGGCGATCGCCCGCGCCGCGGAGGCGGTGACGGTCACGTGCCGGGTCGCCAGGTTGGTGACCGTGGGGCCGATCTCGATCCGCTCGGTGGAGACGGCGACGGCGCCAAGGGTGGCCCAGACCTCGCGGTAGTTCAGGTGGCTGTCCGGGAACCAGGCCGCGTCGAAGCCCGCCGCCTCGGCGCGCCGGACGGTCGCCACCACCTCGCCGATCGGCCGGTTCGCCGGCACCCTCACGCCGAAACGCATTGCTTCCTCCGTTGCCTGTTTCGCTCGCTCAGAGCCCGACCGCGCGGGCGTAGTCTTCCAGCATGTCGATGCCTTCCAGCCCCACCGGCTTGCGGCTGGTCCAGGGCACGACGACCGCCCGCTCCACCCCCTGGCCGGCGAGAGCCTCCAGGTTCTCCCGCGCCATCGGCCCGGCCATGGAAAGGGAGGAGAACTCGAACGGCTGATCGGCGAGCCCGGCCTCGGCGCGAATCTGGCGGATTTCCGGAATGTAGTCGGCCGAGCCGTACCAGCCCGTGCCCAGCAGCGCCGCACGGCGCGCGCCCAGCCGGCTGAAGCCGCCCACGTGGATCGGGAACGGCCGCTGCACCGGCTTGGGCTCGAAGCCCACCTTGGGAAAGTCGATCAGCTCGCCATGGAACTCCGGCTCCGGCTGCTCGAACAGCGCCTTCAGCGCCTGGATGCACTCGTCGAGCCGCTTGCCGCGGGTGGTCCAGTCGCGCTCGGTGAGGTCGTACTCGTCCTTGGTCCAGCCCAGGCCGACGCCGAGGTCGAGCCGCCCGTTCGACAGGACGTCCAGCGAGGCCAGCGACCGGGCCGCTATGATCGGATTGCGCAGCGGCAGGAGGTAGATGCCGACTCCCAGCCGGATGCGGCTCGTGCCGCTGGCGATGGCGGCGAGCACCAC
>JAQGIJ010000067.1 GCA_028291285.1 Phenylobacterium sp.
CGATCCGCTTTTCCATGATCTCATCCTCGTCGCACACGATGGTGCCCTGGCCCGGCGCGTCCCCGGGCTCCACGAAACTCGACAGCACCCGCAAAGGCACGTTCTGCGCCATGGCGAGCTCGACCGAGCGGGTCTGCAGCACCTTGGCCCCAAGCGAGGCCATCTCCAGCATCTCCTCGTAGGAGATCTTGGAGAGCTTGCGGGCCTTGGACTCGATGCGCGGATCGGTGGTGTAGACCCCGTCCACGTCGGTGTAGATGTCGCAGCGCACGGCCTTCAGCGCCGCGGCCACCGCCACGGCGCTGGTGTCGGAGCCGCCGCGGCCGAGGGTGGCGATGCGCCCGTCGCGGGTCACGCCCTGGAAGCCGGCGATCACCGCCACCTCGCCGCGGTCCATGGCGGCGGCCAGCTTCTCGGGCGGGATCTCGTCGATGCGCGACTTGCCGTGCGCATCGTCGGCGATGATCGGGATCTGCCAGCCGAGCCACGACTTCGCCGGCACGCCCATGTTGCGCAGGGTCATGGCCAGCAGCCCCGCGGTCACCTGTTCGCCAGAGGCCACCACCACGTCGTACTCGTCGTCGCAGGCGGGCACGCCCTGCGCCGCCGCGCCGGCCCCATCGGTCCAGGCGACCAGCTCATTGGTCTTGCCGGCCATGGCCGAGACCACGACCGCCACCTGGTGGCCGGCGTCGACCTCGGCGCTCACCAGCCGCGCCACCCGTCGGATGCGCTCCAGGTCGGCCACCGAGGTGCCGCCGAATTTCATCACCAGCCGGGACATGCGGGGTCCAAGAAACTCTGCTGCTGTTCGAAAGGGTTGCGCCTTCTAGCGACGCCTCGACGGTTTCGCAAATGCCGGCTTGCGCAAGTGTTGCGCGGGTATATATCCATCCATCAGTTACTCTGCGGAGCCGCGCCATGGCGGATCTCGACCCCGACAGCGCCAACATCCTCGCCAGCAAGCTTTCGATCTCCGACAAGATCCGGCGGCTCGCGTCGCTCGGCCATTCGCGCAGCCGGATCGCCGACCTGGTCGGCCGCAGCTATCAGCAGGTGCGTCAGGTGTTGGTGGAGGACGAACGCCGGGCGCGACGTGGAACGAGCGTCGGACCGGCCGAGCCGCTCGCGCCGGCGTCTGGCGTGGCCGAATCGCAGCAGGTGTTCGGCGAGGTCGTGCGCCTGCGCCTGGAATCAGACGGCGTGTTGCGTCTTCCGCCCGAAGCTCTGCGAGTCCTGAACGTGGGGGCGAGCGGCGTCCTTATCGGCGAAGTGCGCGAGGAAGGCTTGATGATCTTCACGCCGGCCGCGGCCTTGGAGAAGGCCCGGACCCTGTTTCGGCGCCTCAACATCGATCCCAGCCGGGATCTGGTCGAGGAACTGATCGCCGAGCGCCGTGCCGAGGCGGCGCGCGAAAGCCGCGATGACTAGATCGGTCCTCGACTCGTCCGCGGTCCTCGCCGTTCTGCACGAGGAGCCGGGTGCGTCGCGCGTGGCGCTGGCCATGTCCGACGCCGTCCTTTCCAGCGTGAACCTCGCAGAAATCGTCCAGCGGCTGGCGCGCTTCGGCGCGCCCGAGCAAGGCGTGCGCGCCATCCTGGCGAGTCTCAACTGCGAAGTGGCCGACTTCGACGCTGAGCAGGGCGTCGAGGCGGGGCTGCTGGAGCGCGCCACCCGCGCCCACGGCCTGTCCCTCGGCGACCGTGCCTGTCTGGCGCTGGCCCGCGCACGCGGCCTGCCGGCGCTTACCGGCGATCGCGCCTGGGCGAGGGTGGACGTGGGCGTGGAAGTCGTGCTGATACGCTGAGCATGGGTCCGGCCGGCACATCCTCCATCGACCCCGCCGAGGTCGAGCGCTTCTCGCGAATCGCCGCGGAGTGGTGGGATCCCAAGGGCAAGTTCGCGCCGCTGCACAGGTTCAATCCGGTAAGGCTGGGCTTCATTCGGGAGCAGGCCCTGGCGCGCTTCGGCCGCGACCCGCTGGCGCGCCAGCCGTTCGAGGGCCTGCGGCTGCTGGACATCGGCTGCGGCGGCGGGCTGCTCTGCGAGCCGATGCGCCGGCTGGGCTTCAGCGTCACCGGCGTGGACGCCTCCGAGCGCAACATCGCCACCGCCGCGGCGCACGCCGCCGAGCAGGGGCTTATCATCGACTACCGGGTCTCCACGGCCGAGCAGTTGCTGGCGGCGGGCGAGGCGCCCTTCGACATCATCCTCAACATGGAGGTGATCGAGCACGTCGCCGATCCCGGCGAATACCTGCGCAGCTGCGCGCGCCTGCTGGCGCCCGGCGGGCTGATGGTGCTGGCGACGCTGAACCGGACGCTGAAGGCCCTGGCGCTCGCCAAGCTCGGCGCCGAATACGTGCTGCGCTGGCTGCCGGTCGGCACCCACGACTGGCGCAAGTTCCTCAAGCCCGAGGAGGTTCGCGGCTTCCTCACGGGCGAGCCGGTGGAGATCCAGGGCCCCTTCGGCGTCGCCTTCGAGCCGCTGAGCGGGCGCTGGAAGCGCTCCGCCGACGTCGACGTGAACTATATGATGACGGTGACGCGACCCGCGCCGTCCCCCGCCACCGCCGCCAAGCGTGCCCCCGCGGCCACGGCGCCGCAAAATCCGCCGCGCCGCAACACGCGCAGGCGAACCAAGGATTGAAGAGCGCGTTTGCTCCCCCAAGGTGATTAGTGCGCTGAGGAGGTGTCTGGACGTGCCGCGCAAACGGCCGAAAGGCGTTCTCGCCATGGGTTGGGCCTGCTTCGAGTGCGCCGCCACCGGCCGCACCGAGCACGCGCCGACCTCGGCCGACTATCCGGACAGCATCCTTCGCCGCACCAGCTTCATAGCTGGCGGCGGCCACGGCTGGCGCATATCGGCGCTCGAGACCCCGCGCGACGCGCCCCCGCCCTGGAAGATCGTGGTGATCACCGGCGCGCCCTCCTGGGCGGAGTACTGGGCCGAGACCATGGCCGTGCTGCCCAAAGACCGCGAGATGATCGTCGTGGACCGGCCGGGCTACGCCGCCTCCGAGCCGCACCATCCGGTCACCGACATCCGCGTCCAGGCCGCAGCGCTCAGCCCGCTGCTGCAGGCCGCCCAGGGGCAGAAGATCGTGCTGGTGGGCCAGTCCTATGGCGCGGCGATCGCCGCCGTCATGGCCGCCGAGAACCCCGGCAAGGTGGCGAGCCTGGTGCTGCTCTCGGGCTTCTTCGCCGAGGCCGGGCCGACGGCGCGGTGGCTGATCGACATGGGGGCGAAGGCGCTGAAGGTGATCCCGCGCGACCTGCGCCACGCCGTGGTCGAGGCCTCCGGCCAGCGGCCGCAGCTGGTGCACGCCCGGCGCGCCCTGATGCAGCTGAACGTGCCGATCCACATGATCCACGGCGAGAAGGACGACTTCGCCCCGATCGAGGTGGCCGAGCGGCTGGCGCGCGAGACCCCGACCCGCCGTCCTATCCGATTCCTGCGCACCGCCGGCGCGAACCACTTCCTCAACGACGGGCCGGCCGAGGAGCTGATCGCCGCGCTGGAATCCTGCATCCCGCCGAAGCGGAACTGGACCTTCCGGCTGCCCAAGCTGCCGAGCTTCGGCCTGCCGCGTCCCCGCGCGGCCGCCTTCCCGGCGAGCGCCCCCGCCGCCGCTCCGGCCCAGGCGCAGGCCTGACGCTTCAGCGTGTGAGCAGCCCGGTCGCCGCGGCGAAGCCGATCACCACCAGCCACGGCGGCAGCCGGGCGACCGCCAGGAAGACGTAGGCTGCGGCCACCAGCGCCCAGTCGTTCGGCCGGCGGACGGCGCTCGTCAGCATCGGATCCCAGAGCGCGGCGGCGAGCAGGCCGACCACCACGGCGTTCAGCCCGGCCACGGCGCCGCGCGCTTCCGCCCGGTGCTTCAGCCGGTCCCAGAAGGGCAGGACGCCGGACACCAGCAGCAGGCTCGGCAGGAAGATCGCCACCACCGCCACCAGTCCGCCGATCCAGCCGCCGGGCGCCACGTCCTGGGCCGCGCCGACGAAGCCCGCGAAGCTGAACAGCGGCCCCGGCAGGGCCTGGACCGCGCCGTAGCCGGTCAGGAAGGTGTCGCGGTCGAGCCAGCCGCGGCCGACCACCTCCGACTGCAGCAGCGGCAGGACCACGTGGCCGCCGCCGAACACCAGCGCGCCCGTGCGGTAGAAGACGCTGGCGAGGCCCAGCGTCGCGTCCCCGAGCGCCGCGGCGGCGAACGGCAGGAGTCCGAGGAGCAGGGCGAAGGTGGCCAGCGCGGCGAGCGGCGGCCAGAGCGCCTGCGGCTGCGGCTGCGCCAGGTCCGGGGTCTCCGGCGGGGGCTCGCGCAGCAGGCCGTAGCCGAGGGCGGCGCCGGCCGCCAACGCGAAGATCTGCGCCAGCGGCCCGCCGTGCGCCACCAGCAGGCCCGCCGCCGCGCCGATCGCCATCCCGGCGCGCACCGGGCCGCGGGCGAGCCGCTGGGCCATGGCGACCACGGCCTGCGCCACGATCGCAGCGGCGGCGATCTTCAACCCGTGCCGCCAGCCCGCGCCCCAGGCCTGGCTCAGCCAGGGCGCGACGTAAGCCAGCGCGATCATCGCCGCGGCGGCCGGCGC
Organism: Phenylobacterium sp.; assembly: GCA_028291285.1. The sequence goes on from JAQGIJ010000067.1 coordinate 4,590, forward strand.
GGTGAAGCCCAGCCAGGCGGCGAGCAGGCCCAGCCCGCCGGCGCGCCGCAGGCCAATGGCCATGGCGAGCTGGCTGGAGGCGGGGCCGGGCAGGAAATGGGCCAGCGCCAGCAGGTCGGCGAAGGCGCCTTCGCTCACCCACCCCCGCCGCTCGACGAAGTCGCGCCGGAAATAGCCGAGGTGGGCGACCGGGCCGCCGAAGGCGGTGAGGCCCTGCCGCAGGAAGGCCGCGAACACGGCCGGCGCCTCGCTTGCTTTCGGCTGGACCTCGTCCATCAGACCCCCGGGCCGCGCTGGACCTCTCATGCGGCAGGGCCGGGCGCCCTGTCGACTGTTTTCCGGCAAGCCGGGCCCGCCTGCGCGCCGCCGGGCTTGGCCTGGGGGCCGCTTGGGCGATATGGGTGCGGCAAGCGTGCGCCGGCCATCCGCCCTGGCGCCTCAGGAGGATCGCCATGAAGGCCGCCGTGCTGCGCGAAGTGGGCAAGCCGCTTCAGATCGAGGACGTGCAGATCGACAAGCCCGGGCCGCACGAGGTGCTGATCCGCACGGTAGCCGCGGGCGTCTGCCACTCCGACCTGCACTTCATCGAGGGCTCCTACCAGACCCCCCTGCCCACGGTGCTGGGCCACGAGAGCGCGGGCGTGGTCGAGGCGGTCGGCTCGGAGGTGCGCACGGTGAAGCCGGGCGACCACGTGATCACCTGCCTCAACGCCTACTGCGGCCATTGCGAGTTCTGCCTGACGGGCCACCTGAACCTCTGCGTCTCGGACGAGACCTCGCGGGACGCCCAGGAGGCGCCGCGCATGAGCCAGGCGGGCGGGCCGCTCCCGCAATACCTGAACCTCTCCTCCTTCGCCGAGCAGATCCTGACCCACGAGCACGCGGTGGTGGCGATCCGCAAGGACATGCCGCTGGACCGCGCGGCCCTGATCGGCTGCGCGGTGCTGACCGGCTTCGGCTCGGTGGTGCACACCGCCAGGATCAAGCCCGGCGAAAGCGTGGCGGTGATCGGCTGCGGCGGGGTGGGGCTCTCGACCATCAACGCGGCCCAGATCGCCGGCGCGGGCCGGATCATCGCCATCGACATGGCGCCCGGGAAGGAGAACCTCGCCAAGGCCTTCGGGGCCACCGACTTCATCTGCGCGGCCGACACCAATCCGGTGAAGGCGGTGCGCGAGCTGACCGGCGGCGGCGTGCACCACGCCCTGGAGTGCATCGGCCTCACCAAGACCGCCGAGCAGGCGTTCGGCATGGTGGGCCGCGGCGGCACGGCGACGATCGTCGGCATGATCCCGGTGGGCCAGTCGATCCAGATCCCCGGCGTCGCCCTGCTGGCCGAGAAGAAGCTGCAGGGCTCCTTCATGGGCTCCAACCGCTTCCCGGTCGACATGCCGAGGCTGGTGGACTTCTACATGCAGGGCCGGCTGAAGCTGGACGAGCTGATCTCCAGGCGCATCAAGCTCGAGCAGGTGAACGACGCCTTTGCGGAGATGAAGACCGGCAACATCGCCCGCTCGGTGATCATGTTCGACGCCTAGCCGACAGGCTCAGGCGCCGCCGCCTTCGGCCGCATCACCAGCCAGGGCGTCGGCGCCAGGCGCCATTCCCAAACGGCCAGCAGCTGGTCGAGGTGCGGCTGGGCGTGCAGCCAGTCGGGCAGGTCGAAGACCTTCGGCTGCTGGCGCACCAGGACCAGCTCGTGGGTCGGCGAGAACCGGCCGATCAGCTCCTGCAGCGCGCCGCGGCGATAGACGTCGTGGGTCTCGGCGATGATGTTCATGGCCGCGAGCGCGGGGTTGAGGTCGGGCCGCAGGATGTCGAGCTCGGCGCCCTCCGCGTCGACCATGACCAGCACCCGCTGGCCGGCGAAGGCCTGGAAGCCGTCCGGCGGGAAGGCGGCCCCGATCTTCACCCGCTCGGTCACGCCGTTCCTGGCGGCGAGCTCGGCGCAGGCGACGCGGGCCGCCTCGTCGATGTCATGGGCGTGGACCACGACGCCAGGCATCATCCGCGCCAGGCCGACGGCGTAGTAGCCCTCCGCGCAGCCCACATCGACGACGCAGTCCAGGCCCTGCTCGGCGAAGGCGTGCAGATGAGGATGCAGCTCGGATTCATAGGTGCCGAGCAGGCGCGGGATCAGCGCCCCCTCGGTGGCGGTCTCCACATACTCCATGCCCGCGAAGGGCCCGCCGCGGATCCTCGCGCCGTCACGGCTGATGTAGGTGTTGGCCAGCACGCGCGAGCGCCAGCGGCCGAGCAGCCGCAGCAGCTCGTTCATCTCCTCCAGGGCGGGCTCGGGGGAAAGCTCGCTCACCCGCCGACGGACGAGGTCGGCGTACTGGCTGGTCAGGCTCGCGGCCATAGGCTCCTCACCGAACAGATCTTGCCGCGGACAAAACCAGACGGGGCGCGCCAAGGCCAGCGCAGCCGCTCTTCGCGCCGCCGCCGAAGCCGCTTAAGGGTGCGCCACGAGATCCGACGGAGGCGGCGCGTGAAGCTCAATCTCGGCTGCGGCTTCGACAGGCGCGAGGGTTGGCTTAACGCCGACGGCTTCGAAGGCTGCGCGCCCGATCTCCTGATGGACCTCGAGACGACCCCCTGGCCGCTGCAGGACGACGCGTTCGAGCACGTCCTGCTGAAGCACGTCCTGGAGCATGTCGGCGCGAGCTTCGACGTCTTCGCCGCGGTGATGCGCGAGCTCTACCGGGTGACCGCGCCGGGCGGCGTGGTCGAGATCCACGTGCCGCACGTGCGCCACGACACCTTCTGGTCGGACCCGACCCATGTGCGCGCCTTCACCCCGCTCACCTTCACCATGATGTCCAAGCGGCAGAACCGCGCCTGGATCGAGGCGCGGGCGAACTACACCATGCTGGCGCTGGTGATGGACGTGGACTTCGAGGTGGAGAGCGTCGTCCAGGTCTATGACCCGGACTGGACCGCCAAGGTCGCGAGCGGGGAGATGACGCAGGCCGCGCTGCGCCAGATGGCGGCCCACTCGTGGAACGTCGCCCGCGAGCTGCAGGTGCGGCTGCGGGCCGTGAAGCCCTCGGCCTAGCGCTTCAACGGCTGACCGGTCCCGGCCATGGCCAGGGTCTCTGCGCCCGCGCGGCTGGCGAGCAGGTCGTCGATATGGGCCTTCTCGACGTTGAAGCGCTTCAGGTCGCGCCCCGCGAGCACCGTGCCTTGCGGCACCTTGGCGCTCAGCGGATTGACCCGCTGGCCGTTGCGCCAGATCTCGTAGTGCAGGTGCGGACCGGTGGCGAGGCC
>JAQGIJ010000005.1 GCA_028291285.1 Phenylobacterium sp.
TAGAGGAAGGCGGAGGCGAGGGTCGGCGCATGGCCGGCCCTGAAGAAGGCGCGATTCAGCATGATGGGAGGCCCCAAGCAGGATGCGGTGGAGCGGCGGCGTCGCCGGGGTTTTTGAGCGGCTCGTCCAGAGCCGGTCTGAGCCGCGAACGCCGTTGTCCTTGGGCCTGGGATCAGCAGGACCATGTTTGCTGCGGCGCGTCATGCGCCCCGCGAGCCCCGGGCGCCGCTATCTGCAACCAAGCTGAAGAATCGGGCGCCCTGCTTCCGAGCGGCGCCCGGTTTGTGGGCTCATGCCGCGCAGTCGCATCGCATCCTGAGCTTCATCGCCATTGGAGAAGACGCGTTTAGGGCCTCAGGCGGGCGCCAGCCGGTTGAGCGCGAAGCCCTCGGCGTAGGCCCGGGCCTGATCCAGGCGGAACACGCCGCCGTCGGCGAAGCCCTCCGCCGGGGCCGCGGCCTCGGCCGGCGGCCAGCCGAGCGCCGCGGCGGCCTGGTTGTAGAGGTCGAGGCGGTAGACGCGCGCCGCGATCGCCGGCACGTCGAGGTCGCGGGGCGCCTGGCCCCAGCGGATCATCTGGCTGAGCAGCCAGCCGGCCTGCACCGGCAGCGGCGCATTGGCCTGGCCGGCGTGGAAGCTGGTGGTGGGGAGCGATCTAGCGATGCTCTCGACCGGCGCATCGACATACTGCGGCTGGGCGAGCAGCCCGGCGAGCTCCGCGCGGTTCTCCGCGGCGTCCGCCCAGGCGGCGGCCTTGAGCAGGGCCCGGACGCAGGCCTGCAGCACCTCGGGATGGCGCTCGGCCCAGCCGGCGGTGACGCCGAACACCTTCTCCGGCCCGTCGCGCCAGATCTCGAAGGCCCGCACGCTCACCTCCCCCACGCCGTCCGCCTCGGCGACGGCGTTCCAGGGCTCGCCCGCGCAGAAGCCGTCCAGCTCGCCCGCGGCCAGTTTCCCCGCCATGCGGGAGGGCGGCGCGACGGTGATCCTGACGTCCCGGTCCGGGTCGATCCCCGCCGCCGCCAGCCAGTAGCGCAGCAGGTAGTTGTGCACCGAGTAGGGGAAGACGACGGCGAAGGTCAGCGGCGGCTCGCCGGCCTGGCGCCGTTCGGCGATCAGCTGCGCAAGCGCCCGGGCCTTGCGCTCGCCAGGCGCGAAGGCCTGCGTCAGCCGCCGCGAGAGGGTGAAGGCCGCGCCGCTGCGGTTCAGCGCCACGGGCGCGATCATCGGCTGCGGCTCACCACCCAGGCCCAGGCTGCAGGCGAAGGGAATGGGCGCCAGCATGTGGGCCCCGTCGAGCGCGCCGGCGGCCACCTTGTCGCGGACCGTCGCCCAGGAGACCTCGCGGCTCAGCCGGACGGCGAGCCCCTCGCCTTCGAAGAAGCCCCGCTCGGCCGCCACGATCAGCGGCGCGGCGTCGTTCAGCGGCACGAAGCCCAGCTGCAGATCGCGCGGCCCGCTCACGCCTTGTCCCCCTTCAGCACGCCGGCGAAGGCCAGCAGGTCGGCGGCCACCGCGCCCAGGGGCCGGCCGGTGTCCATGGAGAGCTTGCGCAGCAGCTTGTAGGCCTGCTCCTCCTCCAGCCCCCGCTCCTTCATCAGCAGCGCCTTGGCCCGCTCCACCGTCTTGCGCGACGCCAGGTCCGCCTTGGCCTTCTCCAGGTCCTGGCGCAGCTGGTTCATCAGCCGAAAGCGGCTCATCGCCACCTCCAGGATGTCGCGCACCCGACTGGGCGCCAGGCCATCGACGATGTAGGCCGCCACCCCCGCGCGGACCGCCTGTTCGGCGAGCCCCGGCTCGGAGCGGTCGACGAACATCACCACCGGCCGCGGGTTGGCGAGGCTCGCTTCGCGCAGGCTCTCCAGGGTGTCACGGTCGGGGCTGTCGGCGGCGACCACCACCACGTCGGGTGCGAACGCCGCGGCCTCGGTCTCGTCGAAGATCGCGGCATGGCGCACCTCGAGCGGGCGCACGCCGGCCAAGCCTTCCGCCACCAGGGCGGCGCGGGCGGGATCGGGGTCGACGACCAGGACTCGCATTCCGGCGGGAGTAAGCCCGCGCTCGCCCGCATCGCCGAGCTTGGAGCCGCGGTCCGGCGGCGACAACGTCAATTCGCCCGGCGCCCGCTCAACGGCGCCGGTTTTGTAGGCGAAGCGCCCGTTTCGGCGGCCTCTTACGCCGCCATCCCGCCGACGCGCTTGACGTTGCAGCGGACCCACAGCGCCTCGAGCGCCACCGTGAGGTCGTCCATCATGGCGTCGGTGTGCGCGGGCGACGGGGTGAAGCGCAGCCGCTCCGTTCCGCGCGGGACCGTCGGATAGTTGATCGGCTGGACGTAGATGCCGTGGTCCGAGAGCAGGACGTCGCTGATCATCTTGCAGTGGACCGCATCGCCGACCAGCACCGGAACGATGTGGCTCACCGAGGGCATCACCGGGAGGCCGGCCTGGGCGAACTTGGCCTTGAGCAAGGCGGCGCGGCCCTGGTGAACCTGGCGCACCTCGTCGTGGGCCTTCAGGTAGCGGATCGAGGCGGCCGCCCCGGCCGCCAGCGCCGGCGGCAGCGAAGTGGTGAAGATGAAGCCGTCGGCGTAGGTGCGGATCGCATCGACGATCACCGCGTCGGCTGCGATATAGCCGCCCATGACCCCGAAGGCCTTGCCGAGCGTGCCCTCGACGATGTCGATCTGGGCCATGACGCCGTCGCGCTCCGCGACGCCCGCGCCGCGCGGGCCGTACATGCCCACCGCATGGACCTCGTCGAGGTAGGTCATGGCGCCGTACTTCTTCGCCAGCGCGACAGTGCCGCGGAGATCGGCGATGTCGCCGTCCATGGAATAGACGCTCTCGAAGGCGATCACCTTGGGCGCATCGGCCGGCGCGGCCTTCAGCAGCTCTTCGAGGTGGTCCAGGTCGTTGTGCCGGAAGACCGCCCGCTGCGCCCTGGGCGCCGCGCGGATGCCGCTGATCATCGAGTTGTGGTTCAGCGCGTCGGAGAAGACGATCAGCCCGGGCAGGATCTTGTAGAGGGTCGACAGCGTCGCCTCGTTGGACACGTAGCCCGAGGTGAACAGCAGGGCGGCTTCTTTGCCGTGCAGATCGGCGAGCTCACGCTCCAGCTCGACGTGATAGTGAGTCGTGCCGGAGATGTTGCGGGTGCCGCCGGAGCCCGCGCCGACTTGCTCGATGGCCGCCTTCATGGCCTCGGTGACCACCGGGTTCTGTCCCTGGCCGAGGTAGTCGTTGGAGCACCAGACGACGACGTCCGCCGTCGAGCCGTCCGGTCTCGTCCAGGTCGCGCGCGGGAACTGGCCCCGGTGACGCTTGAGATCGGCGAACACCCGGTAGCGGCCTTCGCCCCGGACCTGCTCCAGCGCACTGCGGAATGCGTCTCTGTAATCCATGGACCTTACAATAGCCTCAGGCGGCGCGTTCGACCATCTCGCGCGCCGCG
>JAQGIJ010000006.1 GCA_028291285.1 Phenylobacterium sp.
GGCACGTGCGGCGGGATCACCTTGGGCGGGCGTTCGGGCGCCGTCACCTGCGCTGCGGTCTGATCGGTCACTTGGCTTCCTCCTTGCCGAGCCTCAGCGCTGAGCGTCTCGGCCGGTTCTCGCCGCATCGGGAGGCTGGCTCCCGCCGCGCTTGCGTCGGCCCCGGTTGCCGCCGGGGTCAAATACATACAGATTGTATGTAAAGTGAAGGCTCCGTTCCGATCGGTCAAGGGGCGGGAATGCACGTGCGATCAAACCTGCGCGTGGAACAGGGCGCGCGGGTTGTCGTGAGCGAGGGGAGACATCGATGACGAAGCTGAAGGTCGGGATCGTCAGTGCGGCCTGGGGCGCCTACGCCCATCTTCCCGCGTGGCGGACCCTCGAAGACGTGGACGTGGTGGCGATCTGCACCTCGCGGCAAGAGACCGCCGAGGCCGCAGCGCAGACCCACGGCCTGGCCCGCGCCTTCTGGAGCGTCGCGGACATGGCCGCCTCGGACCTCGACATCATCGACGTGGGGACCCGGCCGGTGCTGCGCCAAGAGATGGTGCTGACCGCGCTGGCCGGGGGCAAGCACGTCTACGCCGGCATCCCGTTCGCGGCGGACGTCGCCCACGCGCGGCGCATGCGCGAGATGCAGGTCGAGCGGGGCCTGGTCGGCGTGGTGGACGCCTACATCCAGGCCATTCCCGCGGTGCGGCTGCTGAAGGAGCGGCTCGCCGAGCGCGCCCTGGGGACCCTCCATTCGGTGCGCTGCCGCCTCGACCTGTCCCTCTTCTCGCCCGAATGGATCGGCGTGCCGAACTATGCCTGGTTCGCCGACGCGGCGAACGGGGCGAGCTCGCTGAGGAACCTCGGCTCGCATGCGCTGCACGCCCTGGTCGATCTCTTCGGCCCGATCGCCGCCGTGACCGGCCTGGCGGACATCCGGCTGAAGGCGTGGCCAGGGGAGGCGGGGGCGACGGTCCGCCCGGAAACCGACGACACCGCCATGGTCCTGCTGGAGTTCGAGAGCGGCGTCATGGGCGAGCTCTACGTCGGCTGGACGGCGGTGGGCGGCCAGGGCTTCGTGCTCGAGGTGCAGGGCGACGTCGGACGCATGGTGGCCGCGGCGCCGCCCCGATTCCCGGAAGCCTTCACCACCACCCTGACCCACGCCGAGCTTGCCGAGCCGCTGGAGTCGACGGTGCGCCAGCTGTCCATCCCCGAGCGGCTGAAGCGCGTGACGGGGTCGAGCGCGGAGGCCGACGAGCCGCGCGGCGCGATCTTCCCGATGGCGCAGCTGTTCCGCGGCCTCGTCGACGCGGTGCGGTCGGGCGGCGAGGCGGCGCCGAGCTTCCGGCAGGCGCTGCACGTGCAGGAGGTGGTGGACGCCGTCCTGCGCGCCCAGGCCGACCGCCGCTGGGTCTCGGTTCCGCCACTCTGAGGTCTGCTGGGAGACCGTCGAGCGCGGGACGTGATCAGCTGGCGCGGCGCAGCTGGGGCTGGGACTCGGTGGCGGCGCGGCCCACCTGGAAGCGGCCCATCAGGGCGAAGAGCTGCTCGGCCTGATCGTTCAGGGCGGCGGTCGCGGCGGCGGACTGCTCCACCATGGCGGCGTTCTGCTGGGTCATCTGGTCCATCTGATTGACGGCGGTGTTGACCTGCTGGAGCCCGGTGGACTGCTCGCCGGCGGAGGCGGAGATGTCCGACACCAGCCGGTGGATGCCGTCCACTTCGGATACGATCCGCTCGAGCGCCGCGCCGGCCTGGCCGACGAGGGTCACGCCCTGTGCGACCTGGGCGCCGGAGGTGGAGATGAGCGCCTTGATCTCCTTGGCGGCGTCGGCGGAGCGCTGGGCCAGCGCACGGACCTCGGAGGCGACCACGGCGAATCCCCTGCCGCTGTCGCCCGCCCGGGCGGCCTCGACGCCGGCGTTCAGCGCCAGCAAATTGGTCTGGAAGGCGATCTCGTCGATCACGCCGATAATCTGGCTGATCTGCTGAGCGGAGCGCTCGATGGCGTCCATGGCGGTGACCGCCTGACGCACCACCTGGCCGGAGGACTCGGCTTCGGCCTTGGAGGCGGCGACGGCCGACTGGGCCTGGGCGGCGCCTTCGGCCGCCCGGCCGACGGTGGCGGTGATCTCGTCGAGCGCCGCAGCGGTCTCTTCCAGGCTCGCCGCCTGCTGCTCCGTCCGCTGGGAGAGATCGCCGGTGGCGCCGCGGATCTCGGCGGCCCCGGAGCGCATGGCGTGGCAGGCCCCGATGATGGTGCGCAGCGTGTCCTCCATCCGGCCGATGGCGCCGTTGAAGTCGGACCGCAGCTTTTCGTATTCGGCGTCGAAGGCCTCGGTGATGCGGTAGTCGAGCTTGCCCTCGGCGAGCCGCTGAAGCCCTTCGGCGAGGGACTCCACCACGAGGTTCTGGGCCTGCGCGCGGGCCAGGCGCTCGGCCTGGGCCTTCTCCTCTGCCTCGGATTCCGCGCGACGGCGTCGCTCGGCCTCCTCGGCTTCGTTCCTGGCCTTGGCGACCACCACCTCCTGGAAGCCGCGAACGGCGCGGCCGATGTCGCCGATCTCGTCGCGGCGCTGTGCGCCCTGCAGCGCGAGATCGGTGTTGCCGGCGGCGAGCTCACGCATGTCCTCGGTGAGCGCCTTGATCGGGCTCACGATCGAGCGGCGTGCGACGATCATCAGCCCGAAGGCGAAGAGGGCGCCGATGCCGATCGCGCCCAGCATGAGCGTCCGGCCGAAGGCCGCCTGACGGGTGGCCGCAGCGGCGTCCCCCCGGGCCACGACGTCGATCTCCCTGGAGGCCGCGTCCATGGAGATCTCCAGCGCCTTGAACTTCTGGCTGAACTCGCCGTAGCGGCCGGACGCGCCGGCCGGATCGGTCGCGGCGAGCTCGACGAGCTCGTGGGCGCTGCGGATGTAGGCGTCGAGGGGATCGTCGAGCTTGGCGAGCGCCTGGCGCACGGCGGGGTGGCGGGCCTGGGCGAGGGCGGACTTGATGGCGGTGCGGAAATCGCCCTCGTGCTCCGCCAGGTCCTTGCGAACGTCCTCAAGGTGGATGCCCATCGCCGGATTGCCGCTCTCGAAGGCGGAGAGCACGTCGGCGCGCAGGGCGTCGTGCATCATGTCCGCCTCCATGTGCTGGCGCAGCACCTCGGCGGAGCGGGCGGACCGATCGAGAGCCGAGGAGAGGGAGCTTGCGACCCAAAGGCCCGCCCCGCCACTCGCCAAACAGAGCGTCAGCACCATGATGCTGGCGACGGTGACTTTCTGGCGAATCGTCCTGAACATGGCGGCCTCCTGAAGGTCGGATCAGAGGCGGCATCGGTAAAGAAGGGCTGAACTTCCTTCCCGTCCAAGTAGGGGCGCAGCGACATGCTGGATAAACGGACCCTGGCCTAGTACAACCTATAGGAGAGGGTCTGGAAATATTCTGCCTTTCCTGAGCACCGCGCGGCGCGGCGACCGCAGGCGCACGCGTCAGCAGGAGACGCCGCGGCGCGAGTTGTGCCGGCCAGGCCGCCTGGCGCGCCGGCCTCACTGGGACGAAATCGCCCAAGACATGTGCAGGCGGACGGCGTCGCGCCACCCACTTGCTGCAACCGTAGCGACCAGACTCCCCGCAATAAAAACCGGTTGGTGTAATTGTAAACCTGTGCTTAAGGTTACCGGAGGGTTAAGCTTAATGGAGCGTTAACCTGTCTTCCTTTGGAGGGGTCATGGAAAAGGGTTTCCACGTTCAACGCGTCGCCACCAAGATCAAGGCGACCGAGCGTAGCCTCGATGAAACGCTGGCGCTTGCGGCCGAGCTGCTCGTCGAGATGAAGACGGCGCAGGACGGCCTCGGGCTTGGGCCCATCGTGACCGACACCGCGTTCGCCAAGCTGACCGACGCGATGGGCGAACTGGCCCAGGCCCGTTCGAGCCTGGTGGCCACGCACAAGCGCCTGGCGAAAATCCACGAAGTGGCCGGCCTGCGCACCGTCGCCGGCGGCACCTACTTCACGACCGGCGCCCTCGACGAAGAAGAAGCCGAGGACTTCGGCGCGGTCCGCGTCGCCGGCTAAAGGACGAATTAGTGTAAATTTCAGGACTGTGCGCCACTGATCATCTCGGAGGCGCGCAGTCCATGCTTTGGATATTGATCTTCGCTGCTCAATTCCTGCTGATGATCGGGGCCGCCGCGTTCGCCTATGCGGTCGGCGGCGCAGGCGAGCGGCAGGGCGCGCTCTGGTGGGGCGCCAACTACATCGTCACCACCATACTGGTGGCGACCGGCTGGAATTCGCCGACCCTGCAACTGGTGGTGGACGGCATCTGCGCGACGGGCTTCCTGCCGCTGGCCTTCATCTATGTAAGCTGGTGGGCCGGGGCCATCGCCCTGCTGGCGGCCGGCGCATTCACCCTCGAAGCGGCCTATCTGCTCCAGGACCAGACCGTCGACGCCTTCTACATGAAGGTGAACAACGCCATCACCGTGGCTACCGGCCTGGTGTTCCTGACCTCCGGCGTGGTCAACCTGTGGGTCCGGCGCAGGCGCGCGCCGCCGGCGGCGTCGATCGACCTGGCCGCGGCTGCCTGACCACCCGGCCTACTCGGCGGCCATCCGCAAACTTTCAGTGAGTAACTCGGCGAGCGCGAGGCAGGCGGCGCGCGCGTCCGGTGAACCGAGCCTGGCGAGCGCCGCCAGCGCGCAGCCGATCTCGGCAGCGCATGGCGGCTGCTCAGGGTCGGCGAAACCGCGGGCGAAGGCCGCCCGCGCCGTCTCGGCCTGGCGGGCATAGCCCAGGTCTTCCAGGGCGCGCAGGCTGAGCAGGAAACGGCCGCGCGGGCTCTGCGCGA
>JAQGIJ010000108.1 GCA_028291285.1 Phenylobacterium sp.
CGCCTGGCGAGCGCGTGGTCATCAAGAAGTACGCCAACCGGCGGCTCTACAACACCGCCTCCTCCAGCTACGTCACCCTCGAGCACCTCGCCGACATGGTGAAGAAGGGCGTCGACTTCGTGGTCTATGACGCCAAGACGAACGACGACATCACCCGCTCCGTCCTGACCCAGATCATCTTTGAGGAGGAGAGCCAGGGACAGAGCCTGCTGCCGATCCAGTTCCTCCGCCAGCTGATCGGATTCTACGGCAACTCCATGCAGGCCTTCCTGCCGAGCTACCTGGAGCTGTCGCTCGCCACCTTCGCCCAGCAGCAGGAGCAGCTGCGCCACCAGCTGGCCGCGCTCGGCCAGACCGCCGGCATCGGCACCGGCATAAGCGGTTACGAGGAGCAGATCCGCCAGAACCTGGCGCTCTTCGACCGGGCGATGAAGATGTTCTCCCCCTTCGCCTTCGCCAAGCCGCCCGAGCCCGCCCCGCCGGCCGCCCAGGCCGCGGCCCCGGCTCCGCCGCCAGCCACGCCGGCGCAGGAAGACGCCGTCGCGGAGCTGCGCAAGCGGATGGAGGAGATGCAGGCGCAGATCGAGAAGCTCGCCTCCAAGTCGTGACCCCGGACGCCCGCGTCGAGGGGTTCCTTAACGGTCGCCCGTGAGAATAACCGCCCGATGACCTCGCCGATCGATCCCATCCGCCGCGCCTTGCGCCTGCGTCGGGCCGGCAAGGCCGAGCCGGAGCGGTCGGACGAGTCCGCCGCAGCCGACGGCGCCAACCTGCCCGTGCCGGTGGATGCGCCGCACACCGTCCCGCCCCGCGGCGAGACCCCGGCCAGCGCCGCCGTCTTCGACGCCCAGCTGCTCGGCCAGGCCGGACAGAAGCGCGGCCTGCGCGCCGGCTCCACCGCCATCGACAGCGCCGCAGCGAGCTACAACCGCACCGAATGGTCCGGCGCGAAGGACCGCCGGGCGCGCAAGGGCGGCATCACCAAGACCGAGATCTGACCACCCGGCAGCCGCTGCCGGGCGAAAGGCGCCGCTGAGCGGCCGCCCCTAGAGGCTGGAGGCCTGGCGCAACTCTTGCTCGGCGCCGGGCATGAGCCAGCTCTTCCGCGTCCTCGACATCGCCGTCGTCGCCCTGATCCTGACGGCCTTCACCTGAGTTGGAGATGCACTGAATCTAAGCCTCCTCCACGGCGCCCGGCTGCCGCGCCCGCGACTGCAGCCAGATCACGCCGAAGAGGTCGGAGACGGAGGCCCAGAGGCGGCCGAGGTTGGTGTATTTGGAGCGGCCGGTCAGGCGGTGGCGATGGTTCACCGGGCGGAAGGCGACCTGATAGCCTTCGCGCTGCATCAGCGCCGGCAGATAGCGGTGGATGTGGTCGAAGTAGGGAAGCCGCAGGAAGGCCTCGCGGCGGAACGCCTTCAGCCCGCAGCCGGTGTCGTTGGCGGTGTCGCGGAGCAGGCGCTTGCGCACCCCGTTGCCGATCCGCGAGGCGAGCTTCTTGGCCTGGCTGTCCTGCCGCTTGACCCGCTCGCCGCCGACCAGGGCCAGCCCGGGGGGACCGGCGAGCAGCGCCTGCACCAGCTTCGGGGCGTCCGCCGGGTCGTTCTGCCCGTCGCCGTCGAGGGTGACGATGACCCCGCCCCTGGCGCCGAGGATCCCGGTGCGCAGGGCGCGGCTCTGGCCGGCGTTCCTGGCATGCCCGAGCACGCGCAGCTGAGGGATCTCGCGCTTCAGCGCGCTCAGCGCCGCGCGGGTGGCGTCGCGGCTCGCATCGTCCACGAAGATCAGCTCGAAGGAGCGGCCGGCGAAGGCCCGCGCCACCTCGCGGGCCAGGGCCGGCGCGGCGCCCTCCTCGTCGAAGACCGGAATCACCACCGAGATCTCGGGCGCGTCAGACATCGCCCTCCCATAGCGGAAAAGGCCGCGCAGGAAAGGATCGTGCTATCAGGCGGCTCATGACGCTCGATGAGGCCCTCGCACGCTTCAGCCGCGGCTGGCGCGGCCCGGCGCTGGCCGCTCTGATCGCCTTCCTGGCGGGCCTTCCGGGCCTCCTGGCGGCGCCGCCGCTCGACCGCGACGAATCCCGCTTCGCCCAGGCCACGGCGCAGATGCTGGAGACCCACGACTTCGTGGTGATCCGCTACCAGGACGAGCCGCGCTTCAAGAAGCCGGTGGGCATCCACTGGCTGCAGGCCGCCAGCGTGGCCCTGGTGTCGGACCCGGAGGCCCGGGCCATCTGGGCCTACCGGATCCCCTCGCTGCTGGGCGCCATGCTGGCCGCCGCCGCCTGCGCCTGGGGGGCGGCGGCGTTCTTCGGCGCGGAGGCCGGCCTGTTCGCCGGCGCCCTGCTGGGCGCGAGCCTGCTGCTCTCGACCGAGGCGATGATCGCCAAGACCGACGCGGTGCTGTGCGGGACGACGACGCTGGCCATGGCGGCCCTGGCGCGGATCTACGCCGCCGCCCGCGACGGGCCGCCGGCGCCGCGAAGCGCGGTCTGGCTGTTCTGGATCGCCATCGGCGTGGCGACCCTGGTGAAGGGGCCCGTGGGCCCGATGGTGGCGGCGCTGGCGATTATCGTGCTCGCCCTCCTCGACCGGCGGCCGGGCTGGCTGATACGCATGAAGTGGTGGTGGGGCCTGATCATCGTGGCGGTGATCGTCGGCCCCTGGGCCGGGGCGGTCACGGTGCGCACCGACGGCGGCTTCTGGAGCGCCGCCCTGGGCGGCGACCTCGCGCCCAAGCTTGCCGGCGGCCAGGAGACCCACGGCGCGCCGCCCGGCTACCATAGCCTGCTGGCGCCGCTGCTCACCTTTCCGATGACCCTGATGCTGCCGGCCGCCGCGGTCGGCGCCTGGCGGCGGCGGCGCGAGCCGGGCGTGCGCTTCGCGCTCGCCTGGCTGCTGCCCTCCTGGGCGGTGTTCGAGGCCATGCCCACCAAGCTCGTGCACTATCCGCTGCCCACCTATGGGGCGATCGCCTGGCTGGCGGCGGCGGCCCTGGCGCCGCCGCTCGGGCCGCGGGTACGCTGGGCCGGCGCGGCGCTGGGCGGCCTCTTCAGCCTGCTGCTGGCGGCGGCGAGCTTCTATCTCGTTCACGCCTACGGCGACGCCTCGGACATCCCGGTCGCGGCGCTGGCGGCGCTCTTCCTCGCGGCCGCCGGGCTGGCCGGCGGCTGGCTCCTGGTGCGCGACCGGCCGCGCGAGGCGGTGGTCGCCGCGGTCGTCTGCGGGGCGATCGGTCATGGGGTGCTGCTGGCGGGGCTGGCGCCCAGGCTGCTGCCGCTCTGGCTGTCGGCCCGCACCGAAGCGGCCATGGAGCGCGCCCGCCTGCTGCCGCGGCAGGGGATCGCCGACGCTCCGGTGGCGGTCACCGGCTATGCGGAGCCCAGCCTGGTGTTCGCGCTGGGCACCGCGACCGAGCTCGACACCCCCGAGGAGGCCGCCCAGGCCATCGCCGAGAACCGCCCCGCGGTGGTGGAGGGCCGGCAGGACGCCGCCTTCCGCCGGGCGCTGCAGGCCGCCGGCGCCGAGGCCTTGCCGGTCGCCCGGCTCAAAGGTTTGGACTATTCCAATGGAGAGCGCATGACGCTCACCATATATGAAGCCCGGGAAACCGCAGAGCAGGGAGCCCATCCATGAACCGCCGTATCCAGATCGTCGAAGTGGGACCCCGCGACGGGCTGCAGAACGAGAAGGCCCTGCTCGAGGTCGATCAGAAGCTCGAGTTCATCCGCCGGCTGGAAGACGCCGGCGCGCGGCGGATGGAGACCGTCTCCTTCGTCAATCCGCGCCGCGTGCCGCAGATGGCCGGCGCGGAGGAGATCTCGGCCGCCCTGCCGCACGCCGGCGGCCGCTCGCGCATCGGCTTGGTGCTGAACGAGAAGGGTTTCGACCGCTGCCTCGAGGCGGGCTGCGACGAGGCCAACGTCGTGGTCTGCGCCACCGATGGCTTCGGCATCCGCAACCAGGGCGCCTCGGTGGACGAACAGATCGCCGCCCTGCGCGCCATCGCCGCCAAGGCGCCGAAGGACGGCCCCGTGGTCACCGTGACCATCTCGGTGGCCTTCGGCTGCCCCTTCGACGGGGAGGTCTCCGACGAACAGGTGCTGAAGATCGTCAGGGTCGCCGACGAGCTGAAGCTGGCCGAGGTGGCGCTGGCCGACACCATCGGCGTCGCCGATCCCTGGCTCGTCCGCCGGCGCATCGAGCAGGCGCGCCGCGCCGCCCCCGACGCGCGGCTGCGCATGCACTTCCACGACACCCGCAACACCGGCCTGGCCAACGCCTACGCCAGCGTCGAGGCCGGCGTCGACGTCCTGGACGCCAGTTGCGGCGGCCTCGGCGGCTGCCCCTTCGCGCCCGACGCCACCGGCAACATCGGCACCGAGGACCTGGTCTACATGCTGGAGCGCGCCGGCTTCGAGACCGGCTATGACCTCGAAAAGCTGATCGCCACGGGCCGGTGGGTCTCGGGCCTGCTCGGCAAGGCGCCCACCGCCTCCGTCACCCGCGCCGGCGTCTTCCCGCCGCAGAAGGTGGCGGCGTAGCGCGTAGCCCTCGCCCCACTTGCGGGGAGAGGAGATATCAGCCCGCCGGGCCCTTCAGGCGCCACATGACCGGGCGCACCACCGCGGTGCAGACGATCACCGGCGAGAGGATCCAGGCGATCAGGCGCTCGGAGAGCTTCTCCGCCCGCTTGCGGAAATAGCGCGCCAGGCCGACGCCCTTGTGGAACTCCACGCGCAGCGGGCTGGTCTGGCTGGTGCGGCCCAGGTGGATCACCTCGGCCTTGGGATGGAAGACCACCGAGCCGCCCTTCTGGCGCACCCGCCAGCAGAGGTCGACGTCCTCCACGTGCAGGAAATAGCCCTCGTCGAAGCCGTTCACGCCGTCGAAGTCGTGCCTGCGCATGCAGAAACAGGCGCCGGAGATGGTGGGCACGGCGGCGGGCTTGTCAGGCGGCGCCTCACATTCCCAATGCACCTCATAGTTGCGCAGCGCCGGCAGGCGATCGGCCAGCCGGCTGAGCGACACCAGCGCGGTCATCGGGGTGATGTCGCCGCGCCGCGCGCCGCGCTGCTCGGTGCGGTCGGCGTTCAGCACCCGACCGCCGACGATGCACGGGCCCGGCCGGTGCTCCAGCTCGCGCACCAGCTCGGCGATGCAGCGCGGCTGCAGGAAGGCGTCGGGATTGAGGAACACCAGGATGTCGCCGCGGGCCGTGCGCGCGCCGAGATTCGCGCCGCGCGCGAAGCCGACGTTGCCGTGGCCGCTGAGCAGGGTGACCCGTTCGTCCCGTTCGGCGAGGCTGCGGAGCTGCGCGACGTCGGCATGGGTCGAGCCGTTGTCGACGATGACAAATTCGTCCACCAACGGATCTTGGAGCACACAGGCGACGCTCTGCGAGAGCGCCTCCCCCGTCATATAGACCACCATCACCACAGAGACGGTCGGATGGCGCCTGAGGAAGTCGGGCGCCAGGGTGGGCTCTGCAGCGACGATCGGTGCGACGATGCCGTTCATCCAGCCTCCATAGCGCCGACCGCCTCGCGAGCCGATGAATCATCGGCAGGCTTAACGGGCGCAACATCGGGCGGACTCGCCTGCAAGGCAAGTCCGTTCGCCGCCTCGAGGAGGTCGAGAACCTCCTGCCGATCAGAACCGAGACGCCTCAGGGCGACCTGGCCAAGCTCGGCTTC
>JAQGIJ010000109.1 GCA_028291285.1 Phenylobacterium sp.
CAGCCGCGGGTTGGCCGCCAGCGCGGGAATCGTCGCAGCGCCGGTCGCGCCCTTGGCGTCGGCCATGTGGCAGGCCTGGCAGACCACGCGATAGACCTGCTCGCCGGTCACGGGATTGGGCGCCAGGCCGCCGCCGCCCGAGGTGTCGCCGCCGGCCACCGCGGTACGGGTGTTGGCGCTCGAAGTCTGGGCGCTCGAAGTCTGGGCGCTTGCCGTCGGAGCGCCGGCGGGCAGGCCGGCGGCGAGGATCGCCAGGGCCAGGCCAGCGCGGAAGATGGAGGACGGGCTCATGGTCAGGCCTCCAGCGCGCGCTTGTGCAGGCGGGTGATGGCGTCGATCGAGGAGAGCAGCGCCCCCTCCATCCAGCAGCCGACATAGGACGCGTGCTCGCCGGCCAGCACGACGCGGTTCTCCATGGCCACCAGCGTCTGGTAGTGCGCCTGGCGGGTCTCCTCGGTCCAGCGGGCGCAGCAGCCGAGGGTCCAGGGCACGCGGTTCCAGGCCACCGAGGCCCCGCTGAGGAACTCCTTGCGGTACTGGCCGGGGTGGAAGACCGAGCCCTGCGCCAGCGCCGCCTCGATCCGCTCCTCGGGCGTCATCCCCGCCAGGTGGTAGGCGCCCATGCCGCTGGCGAAGGCGCCCAGCAGCACGGCGGGGCCATCCTTGAAGTAGTTGAAGTTGGGGTAGGAGATCAGGCTGATCTCCTGGTTGGTGAAGCTGTGGCCGCCGTAGATGGCGTCATCCTCTTCCCAGAACCGGCGGCCCATCTCCAGGCCGATCTTCACCGAGTTGGAGTAGGGCACCGCGGCGATCGCCGCCTGCATCTTGGGCGAAAGGTTGTTGTCGATCTGGTTCAGCACCCCCAGCGGAATGGTGCAGACGCACCAGTCGGCCTTGGCCGTGGCGGCCGCGCCGGAGGTGGTGTCGGTGTAGTTGACGCTCACCCCCTTCTTGTCCTGGAAGATGCGGGTGACCTTGGCGTTGTGGGTGATCAGCTGGCCGACCTGGCGCTGAAAGCCCTTGCCGATCATGCCCATGCCGCCGACCGGCTGGAACATGGTGGTCTGCATCTCGTAGTTCATGAAGAAGGCCATGTTGGTCCACACATGGCTGTCCAGCACGTCCTTCAGCGCGAACGGGTCCGAGGGGATCGGCGCCCCGTTGACCCCGCCGCCGGGCGGCCGGTCGTAGCCGCGGTGGCCGGAGGACCGCTCGCCCTTCACATAGCGCAGGTCCTTGTCGAGCATGCCCCAGTCGCGCAGCGCCTCCTTCAGGCGGTCGCGGTCTTCAGGCGTCACCGCGGCGTCCAGCGCCTTGGTGTCGATGGCCTTGGCGAGCAGCTCGGCGACATTGCCCTCGAAGTCGGCGGCCACCGCCTTGAAGCGCTGCGGCTGGCCGCCGAAGGCGGCGGTGTTGTGCACGAAGGCGTTGTGGTTGAACTGGATGAAGGGCTCCAGCGCGACGCCGAAGGCCTTGCAGTAGTGCAGCAGGGTGCGGTGGTGGTGCGGGATGCGCCAGGGACCGGGATTGAGGTAGTTGCCCTGGGCGAACCTGACGTTCTGGGTCGCGCCGCCGAGCTCGGTGTAGCTGTCCCCGCCGTAGAGCGACCAGTTCCGCCCCCCCGCACGGGCCTGGTACTCCAGGATTCTCACCTCGTAGCCGGCCTTGGTGAGCTCGTGGGCGGCCAGCATGCCGGCCAGGCCGGCGCCCAGCACGATCACCTTCTGGCCCTTGCGCGCGCCGGAGAGGTTGGGCGGCCCGTGGAACTGGGTCTCCGCCGCGTGACCCAACGTGGTCATGGCGTTGTAGAGCGCCGCCGTGCCGCCGATCATGCCGATCGCGGTCAACAACTGCCGGCGCGTGGTCCTGCCGCCGCCTGCCTCCATGGCCAATCCGTCCCCCCTGTCCAAAGCGTCGCGGCAGTGGAGAGGGCGTGGTTCGCAGGGCAATGGGGATGCGCCGGCGTCCCGGGGCCAGCCACCGAACGTCCCGGCTTTCAGGCGCCGTGACGGCCAGGCTGAACAGCGACTGTGCAGGTTGCGGGCGCCTCCGGGCGGCGCCCGGGAGGCGCGCCGCGCCCCTACCCAGCGATGGCGGCGGCGTCGCGGTCGCCGGTGCGGATGCGCAGCGCCTGCTCGAGGTCCAGCACGAACACCTTGCCGTCGCCGATCTTGCCGGTGTTGGCGGTGCGCGCCACCGCCTCGACCACGGCGTCGACGACGTCGGTGGGCACGGCGATCTCGAGCTTCACCTTGGGCAGCAGCTTCACCTCGTACTCGGCGCCGCGGTAGACCTCGGTCTTGCCGCGCTGTCGGCCGTAGCCGCGCACCTCGGTGACGGTCATGCCCGAGGCGCCGGCCTCGGTCACGGCGTCGAGCACCGCGTCCAGGCGGCTGGGCTTGATCACCGCAACGATCATCTTCATGGACGCCTCCGTTCGTTGACGGACAAGCTACGGCCTCGGCGCGCTGGCTCCAAGCGCCAGGGTTAAGCCGGCCCGCGCGAGACCGGCGCCGCGCCCGGCGAGGGCGCCAGCACCGGGCGCACGGCCCGCAGCCTGGCGCGCACCGGCCTGGCCTTGACCGCGAAGGTCTGCTTGACCGCCTCCATGAGCACCAGGCCGGACACGCCCGGCCAGAACCGGGAGCCCACCTGCTCGAATCCCTCGGCCCAGCGGGCCATCCAGGACACCGGCGGCACGTAGAGCGCCCGGGTCCAGCCGGAGGGCTCCAGCTCGGCCTCCCGCAGCAGCTCGGCGAGCTGGGCCCGGCTGTAGGGCCGCCCGTGCCCGAAGGGGGTCTTCTCGACGTTGGCCCAGGGGCCGTTGCGCGAAGCCACCGCCACGATCACCCGGCCGGAGGGCGCGAGCACCCGCCAGACCTCGCGCAGCAGGGCCACCGCATCTGGGCTTTCCTCCAGCGCGTGCACCGCCAGGATGCGGTCGAACAAGGCGTTGGCGAAGGGCAGGCTGTCCTCGCCGGCGAGCGTCGCCAGGTTGGCCCCGCCGGCGGGCCAGACCTCCACCCCCTGCTGGGCGGGCATGGCGGCGACCACCCGGCGGGCGCCCGGCTGCAGCGTGGAGAGGAAGGGCGTGGCGTAGCCGAGGCCCAGCACGTCCAGGCCGTGCGCGTCGCCCCAGGCCTCCATGACCTTCTGGGTCACCATGGCGCGCGCGGCGCGCCCCAGGTCGGAGGCGTAGAACTGCCGAAGCTCGAGAACGTCCCTGCGCATTCAGGCGCCTAGCTGGTCTCGACGATAGGGCAAGGGCAACCTAAATCCTTTATTCGCGGCGCCGTCGCCGCGCGCAGGAGAACCTAAGGATGCCGCTCACCGTCCACCAGTTTCCCTGCCTGTCGGACAACTACGGATTCCTCGTCCGCGATGAAGCCTCCGGCCTGGCGGCCTGCGTCGACACGCCGGAATCCGGCGCCATCCTGCGCGAGCTCGGCAAGCTCGGCTGGAAGCTGGCGCTGATCCTCAACACCCACTGGCACCCCGACCATGCCGGCGGCAATGCCGACGTGAAGGCGGCGACCGGGGCCCAGGTGGTCGGCCCGGCCGAGGTCACCCGCATCGCCCCCCTCGACCGCGAGGTGCGGGGCGGCGACGCCGTCATGCTGGGGGAGACCCGCTTCGAGGTGATCGAGGCCGGCGGCCACACCCTGGGCCACATCGCCTACTACGACGCCGCCGACCGCGTCGCCTTCGTCGGCGACACCCTTTTCGCCCTCGGCTGCGGGCGGCTGTTCGAGGGCGACCCGCAGCAGATGTGGACCAGCCTGCAGCGGCTGGCGGCGCTGCCCGACGACACCTGCGTCTACTGCGCCCACGAGTACACCGCCGCCAACGCCCGCTTCGCGCTCTCGGTGGACGACGATCCGGCGCTGAAGGCGCGGGCCGCGGAGATCTTCGCCGCCCGCGCGCGCGGCGAGCCCACCGTGCCCACCACCATCGGCCTGGAGAAGGCGACGAATCCCTTCCTGCGGGCGCCGCAGCTGGCGGGCCGCGTGGGCGCCGAGGCCGAGCCGGCCTACAAGGCGTTCGCCGCCGTGCGCGCCGCCAAGGACATGTTCAAGGGCTAGGTCGCTCAAGGACTAGGGCAGCGCCGGGCGCTCGGTGGCCGCGACGATCCGCTCCGAGGAGGGGCGGCCGGAAAGGCCCTGGGCGGGCGCGACGGTGATCTGCAGCGAGCCCTTCACCAGCTGCACGCCCGAGCGCCGGCCCTCGCCGAGGCGCACCTGCTTCAGCCGGGAGATCAGGCCGCGGCCGTCGGCGCGGTGGGTCATGCGCACCACCGCCTCGCTGGCGACGATGGCGGCGTCGGCGATCAGCGCCGAGGAGGCGGGGCTGGCGTCGGCGTCGAAGGGGATCAGCCGGCGCGCCGCGCGGCTGGCCCGCGCGCTCGCCTGCGCCAGCCGCTCCAGCAGCACTTGCGGGCCCAGCGGCGCCAGGCGCAGCGGGGAGCCGCCGCCGGCCAGCGCCGCGGCCGCGCCCTCCGGCCGCTGGTCGGTGAAGACGGTGACCCCGCCCAGCCGCGTGGCGCGCAGCACCGGCTCACCCAGGTCGTTCTTGTAGATGGTGTCGCCGCGCGGCGCCGGGTGTGGCGCGAGCACCCAGACCTCGGGGCTGTCGTCGAACTTCAGCAGCACGCGGCCCTGGGTGCGGTCGAGGACGAAACGGTCGCCGTCCTCGGAGACATAGCGCGCCACGGGCGGGGCGGTGAGCTGACGCGATTCGAAGCCGCCGTGGCCGAACAGGCCCTCGCGCAGGCTCTCCGGGCCGGCGGCGGCCGGCGTGCCGCATGCGGCGAGCGCGAGCGCCGCCGCTGCGAACATCACCTTGCTATTCGCACTTGGGTCGCCCGTCATGACTCCCAGCGAGATGCCGTTCGACTGGGGCGCTTTTAGGACCCCTGTTTGGCGCTCACCCGGCCATGAACTGACCGCCGTTAATGGTCAAGGTCGCTCCCGTCACATAGCCCGCGCGCTCGCCGGCCAGGTAGGAGACGACGTCGGCGATTTCGTCGCCGCGGGCGAGCCGCCCCACCGGGATCTGGCCGATGATGCTCTTGAGCACCTCCGGCGGGACCGACTGGACCATTTCGGTGTCGACGTAGCCCGGGGCGATGGCGTTCACCGTCACGCCCTTCTTGGCGTTTTCCAGCGCCAGGGCCTTGGTGAAGCCGAGGATCCCGGCCTTGGCGGCGGAGTAGTTGGTCTGCCCCATCTGCCCCTTCTGGCCGTTGATCGAGGAGATGCTGATGACCCGGCCCCACTCGCGCTCGCGCATCCCCTCGATGACCTGGCGGGTCATGTTGAAGAGGCTGTCCATGTTGACCCGGATCACGTCGCCCCATTGATCCGGGCGCATGCGGTGGAACACCACGTCGCGGGTGATGCCGGCGTTGTTCACCAGCACGTCCACCGGCCCGAGCTCGGCCTCGACGTCCTTGATCGCCCGCTGGCAGTCCTCGAAGACGCCGACGTTGCCCTTGACCACCATCACGCCCAGTTCGCGCGTGCAGGCCTCGGCGGCCGCGTCGTTGCCGGAGTATCCCGCCGCCACCTTCAGCCCGTCGGCGTTCAGCCGCTCGACGATGGCCCGGCCGATTCCACGCGTGCCGCCCGTGACGAAAGCCACCCTCGCCATTGGTCTCGCTCCCTCGCCCAGTTCACCGCCGGTGAATCCGGCGCGTCAGATCTTTTCCACGCACATAGCGACGCCCATCCCACCACCGACACAAAGAGTGGCAAGGCCCTTGGTTGCGCTGCCACGCTTCATTTCGTGCAGCAGGGTGGTGAGGATCCGCGCGCCCGAGGCCCCGATGGGGTGGCCGATGGCGATGGCGCCGCCGTTGACGTTGACCTTGGCCGGGTCGAGGCCGAGGTCGCGCAGCACGCAGAGCGACTGGGCTGCGAAGGCCTCGTTGGACTCCACCAGGTCCAGGTCGGCGATGGTCCAGCCGGCCTTCTCCAGCGCCTTGCGGGTGGCCGGGATCGGGCCGGTGCCCATGATCTCCGGATCGACGCCGGCGTGGGCCCAGGAGGCGATGCGGGCGAGCGGCGTCAGGCCGCGCGCCTTGGCCTCTTGGGCGCTCATCAGCACCAGCGCCGCGGCGCCGTCGTTCAGGCCCGAGGCGTTGCCCGCCGTGACCGAGCCGTCCTTGTTGAAGGCGGGCTTGAGGCCGGCGAGGCTGTCGACGGTGACGCCGTGGCGGATGTACTCGTCCTGGTCGACGATGGTGTCGCCCTTGCGGCCCTTGATCGTGACCGGCGCGATCTCGCCGGCGAACTTGCCGGCCTTCTGCGCCGCCTCGGCGCGGTTCTGCGATTCCGCGGCGAAGCGGTCCTGGTCCTCGCGCGTGATCTGCCAGCGCGCGGCGATGTTCTCCGCCGTCTGGCCCATGTGGTAGCCGTGGAAGGCGTCCCAGAGCCCGTCCTTCAGCATGGTGTCGACCAGCCCCAGCTCGCCCATCTTGGTCCCGTTGCGCAGGTGGGCGGCGTGCGGCGAGCGGCTCATGCTCTCCTGGCCGCCGGCGACGACGACCTTGGCCGAGCCCTCGGCGATCTGCTGGGCGCCCAGGGCCACCGCGCGCAGGCCCGAGCCGCACAGCTGGTTCAGCGACCAGGCCGGGCTCTCCACCGGGACGCCGGCGTTCACCGACGCCTGGCGCGCCGGGCCCTGGCCCTGGCCGGCCTGCAGCACCTGGCCCAGGATCACCTCGTCGACATCCGCCGGCGCGACGCCGGCCCGCTCGACCGCGGCCTTGATGGCGATCGTCCCGAGCTCGTAGGAGGCCAGGCCGGCGAGCGCGCCATTGAACGAGCCGACGGGCGTGCGGGCGGCGGAAACGATGACGATATCGCTCATGACGGTCTCCTCGGGCCGGTCTTTCTTTGTACGCCCACCTAGGAGCAAGGGCGCGCCGTCCGCAAGCGCACAAAGTGCGGAACATCAGACATTTGCACTTCGGCTCGCATCCGCGATACTGCACCGCGGAAAGCGGTCGCGGACACGCGGCCGCCCGTTCAAGGATTTCGGATGGCGAACACTCAGGAGACCGGCGGACCCTCAGGCGAGCGCGTCGTCATCAAGAAGTACGCGAACCGGCGGCTCTACAACACCGCCTCCTCGAGCTACGTGACGCTCGAGCATCTCTCCGAGATGGTGAAGCAGGGCGTGGACTTCGTGGTCTATGACGCCAAGACCAACGAGGACATCACCCGCACGGTGCTGACCCAGATCATCTTCGAAGAGGAGAGCCAGGGTCAGAGCCTGCTGCCGATCCAGTTCCTGCGGCAGCTGATCGGCTTCTACGGCAACTCCATGCAGGCCTTCCTGCCGAGCTACCTGGAGCTGTCGCT
>JAQGIJ010000120.1 GCA_028291285.1 Phenylobacterium sp.
TCACCGGCGTCCAGACGTAGTCGAACGACTGGCAGTTGGGGCAGGTGGGCCGCGGCAGGTGGCGGAAGGTCTGGCAGTGCGGGCACTGCTGGATCGAGAGCACGCCGCGGGCGCAGGACTCCCAGTACCCTCCGCTGACGTTGTCCGGGTAGAGGTTTGCGATCTCGGCCGGCAGGTAGGGTTTAGCCATGCCTTGGTTCCTCCCCATGCATGCAATCTTCTTGATCGAGGCCGTAGCACACCCGGCGAGCGGCCGGCTAGCCCAGGCCGACGACGCCGTCGGCGGCGAGCGCGCTGATCTCGGCGTCGGAGTAGCCGTGCTCGGCCAGCACCTGGCGGGTGTGCTGGCCGATCATCGGCGAGGGCTCGGCGCGGGTCGGGGAGCGGGAGAAGCGCAGCACCGAGGTGAGCCTGGGGTGCTCGCCGAAGATCGGGTGGTCCACCTCGGTGACCATGCCCAGCTGGTGGGCGAGGCCGCCGGGCGACATCAGGGTGTTGTGGCTGGGGCCCGGATCGCATGCGGCGCAGGCGAGGTCCGCGGCGGTGAGCTCGCGCTCCCAGTCGCTCGCGGTGCGCTTGCGGAAGGCGGCCTCCAGCCGCTCGGCGAGCGCATCGGCGTTCTGCGCCCGGCCCTCGGCGGTGGCGAAGCGGGGATCGTCCAGCCCGGCGCCGGCGAACACTTGCGTCGCGATCGCCCAGTCGCGTTCGGTCGGCGCGGCGAAGAAGACCCAGCCCTCGGCGGTCTCATAGAGCCGGTAGAGCGGCGAAAACCCCTTCAGCTCGAGGTCCGCGGTGGGCGCCTGCGGGCGGCCGGCGTATTCGACCATGTCCTCGGAGAGCACCTGGGCCAGCGTCCACAGCATGGTGGTGACGACGCCCTGGCCGCCCAGCCCGCGCTTCTTGGCCAGCAGCGCCAGGGCCTCGGCGCAGGCGACGCCCAGGGCCGAGAAGCCGTCCGAGTGGCCGACGCCGAGGTTGGCGCTGGTGAGCCGGATCGCCCCGTCCTTCACCTCCTCCAGCGTCATGTCCGGACGCTCGTCGACGGCGGTCTTGGCGTTGCGCCGCGCCATGCCGGTGCCGGCGCCGATGGTCGGGGCGTAGGCGGGCCGCCGGGCATAGGGGCCGCTCGTGCCGAAGCCGGGCGCCTGGTGGTAGATGACGTCCGGATTGATCGCGCGGATCGCCGCCTCGTCGACGCCCAGCCGCTCGGCCACCCCGCCGCGGAAGTTGTGCAGCACCAGGTCGGCGCCGACGACGAGGCGCTTCAGCACGTCGAGCCCGTCGGGCTTGGCCAGGTCGATGGCGACGCACTCCTTGCCCTGCATCACCTTGACCCCGCCGATCTCGGGGAAGGGCACCTGGAAGCGAATGGAGTCGCCCTCCGGGGGCTCGACCTTGATCACGCGCGCGCCGAGGTCAGCCAGCACCGAGAGGCCGTAGGGCGCGGCGTAGAAGTTGCCGAGGTCGACGATGGTGACGCCGGCGAGCGGCAGGCCGTCGGCGGCGCCCGCCGGCGCGGAGGCTGGCAGGCGCGTGGCGGCCGTGCGGGCCCGCAGCTCCGCGCCATGCTCGTCGAGCCTGGGCAGCGGGCGCTCGGCGGACCCCGGGGTCCTGGCGAGGCGGACGAAGGGCTTGGGCGCGCGCACCCGGCCGAGGCCGTCGGCCTGCGTCTCGCAGACCTGCTGGTCGTAGATCATCTGCGGGTGGCTGAGCAGTTCGGTCCCGGAGCGGAAGATCTCGGCGAAGACGTTGGGGTGGGCGTCGAAGATCTGCTGCCACTCCTCGACGGTGTGGGCGCGCACCGCGCTCAGCAGCCGGTCCCAGAAGGCCTCGCGCCGATCGAGGTTCTCGTCGGCCCAGGCCTCGTCCCACGCCGGATCGTTCAGGCCGGTGGCCACCAGGAAGGCCTGGAACAGCTTCGGCGTCGCCTGGCTGAACTGCAGCCAGCGGCCGTCCTTGGTCAGCCCCTGCAGCAGGCCGAAGGACAGCCAGCTGTTGGGCACCTTGCGCTCGGTGGAGATCACCGGCGCGGCGGTGAAGGCCTCCGGGAACTTGGCCGCCCAGAAGCTGATCATCCAGTTCCAGGTGTCGTGCGCGGCGATCCCCTGCACCAGGGTGGCGTCGACCCGCTGGCCGAGCCCGCTGGTCTCGCGCTCATAGAGGGCGGCGAGCGCGCCGGTGATGGCCAGCTCGGCGGCGCTGACAGTGCAGTAGGGCACGGTGGCGAAGCCGGGACCCGGTCGCCTCACCAGGCCGCCGAACTGAGTGTAGGCGCCGATCTTCGCCATCACCACGCCCTCGTAGCCCTTCAGGCGGGAGAGCGGACCCTCGCGGCCGAAGGCGGTGATGGCGACGGTGACGAGGCGCGGGTTGGCGGCCGCCAGCATCTCGTGGCCGAGGCCGTGGCGCTCCAGCACGCCCGGGCGGAAGGTGTCGATCAACAGGTCCGCCTCGCGCGCCAGGGCCTGCACGGCCGGATCGTCGAGGTCGGCGACCAGGCTCTTCGAGCCGCGCGCCCAGATCGGCCAGCCGGCCTGGCCGCGCAGCGGGTGGCCGGCCTTCGGCTCGACCAGCACCACCTCCGCGCCGAACTCGGCGAAGAACTGGCCCACGAACGCGCCCCCCAGGCTCTGGGACAGGTTCAGGACCTTCAGTCCGCCAAGAGCATCCGTGCCGACCGCCGCCATCGCCTGGCTCCTACCGTTGTGATTGGCGCGATCTTGATTGCGGCGCCGACGAAGAGTCCACCTCCGACTGCGCCCGCCCCGCGGCGGCTGGCGGCGGCGCGCGCCGGCGTCTAGGCTCGCCGCCAAGTCCGGCGCCGGCCGGCGGGAGGAGATCGCCATGTCCATCGAGCAAACGACCCAGGCGCGGCCGGTGGCCGCCAAGGACCTCGTCGGGGTCTGGGAGCTGGTCGCCTGGACGCGCGCCGACCCCGGGGGGCAGACGAGCTATCCGTTCTCCGCCGACGCCCGCGGCCGGATCATCTACGACGCCGGCGGGCTGATGAGCGCCTTCCTGATGAACCCGGCGTACGTCAGCGACCCGGGCGGGCCGGGTCACAGGTTCCTCAGCTACTCGGGCCGCTACGCGCTCAACGGCGACGTGGTGGAGCACGCCGTCGACCTCGCCTCGGACCCGAAGTTCGTCGGCCTGACCCTGCGCCGCCGGGTCGTGCCGGACGGCCAGCGCATCATCCTGGAAACCCTGGCGGCGGTCGGCCGCGAGGAGCGCGAGGGCAAGCACCAGCTGGTCTGGCGCCGGGCGGGCTGAACCGTTTTCCCAGCGGTCCGACCGTCCGCACGCATTTGTTACGGACACCGTGACTGGCGCGTGCCACGGTGATCGCACTGGGGTGTGTGTCGGACGCGGGCGTATGGCCAACAACCGGAACTGGCTGCTGAATTCGCTTGAGCCGCCGGTGCGCGCGCGCTTCGAGCCACGCATGCGCCAGGTGGCGCTGACGCGGAGCGAGGTGCTGCAGCGGCCCGGCGAGCAGATCGAGAAGGTCTATTTCCCGGAAGGCGCCCTGATCGGCCTGATCAGCGCCATGCCGGCCGGCGACGCGGTGCAGACCGCGATGGTCGGCTGGGACGGAGCGCTCGGCGTCTTCGAGGCCTGCGGCACGCGCCAGAGCGCCTTCCTCGCCGAGGTCCAGGTGGAGGGCTCGGCCTGGTGCCAGCCGGCGGACGACTACCGGCGGATGTACGAGGCCTCCGAGGCGCTGCGCACGGCCGTGCACAAATACGTCGAGATCCTGCTGACCGAAGCCCGCCAGTTCGTCGCCTGCAACGCCCTGCACAGCGTCGAGGCCAGGCTCAGCCGCTCGGTGCTGGAGGCGCTGGAGCGCAGCCAGGACGGCCGCGTGCTGCCCGCCACCCAGGAGACGCTCGCCGAGATGCTCGGCGTGCAGCGGACCACCATCACCGCCGCCATCGCCCAGCTGCAGGCGGCCGGCGCCCTGCGCAGCGCGCGCGGCATGCTGCAGGTGCTCGACAGGCAGGCGCTGGAGCGGGCGGCCTGCTGCTGCCGCGAGACAGTGCGCATGGCGCGCGCTGAAATCTACGCCTCCGGCGAGACGGTCTGCGACGACTAGACTCCGCTGGGGTCAGGTGGATTCGCCTCGGGCGCATCGCCCGCGCTCGCCTGGCGCTCGACCGCATCGCGCGCCTGCCGCACCATCTCGCCGAGGATGGCGGCGCTCAGCTGGGCGGCCTCGACGCTGAAGGACCCATGCATATGCTCGGGTCCGATCACCACGACCTCGCCGTCGACGCAGACCACCTCCAGCGGCTCTTGGAAGGTGGGACGTGGGGTTCCGGCCATCCGCTTTATCGTGCTCTCGACTGGAAGATCCCGTGACAACCCGGCGGCCGGTCCGCTGTTCCGTCGCGGCGCGAGACGTTCTCAGCCCCAGTCCAGCGGGAGCTCGGGGAAGTCGATCAGCCGCACCTCGTCGGTGACCGCGTCGAGCACGGCGCAGGAGAGCAGGTTGCGGCCCTCTTGGAATCGCCCCTGTCCGGTGGAACCCGGGTTGACCACCAGGGCCCGGCCGATCCGCCCGGCGTAGGGCGTGTGCGTGTGGCCGCCCAGCACGAAATCCGCCTCCACTTCGGCGAAGCGCTTCATCTCCGGCGAGCCGGGATAGACGTAGTCGTAGGTCCAGGGCGTGGCGTGCACCATGAGCAGGCGCTTGCCGGCGACCTCCAGCTCCTGGCGCTCGGGCTGGGCGCGCAGCCATTCCACCAGCTCGGCGTCGGCCGCCCCCCGGGCCACGGCGCCCGGGGCGGCGTATTTCAGATACTCCACGTCGTGGTTGCCCAGCACCACCCGGGCGGCGCGCTCGCGCAGGCGCGCAACGGTCTCGTTGGAGAACCGCGTCTGCGAGACGATGTCCCCCAGGCAGAGCAGCTCGTCGATCCCGCCCATCAGCTCCAGCGCGCGGTCGAGGGCCTCGACGTTGTTGTGGATGTCCGAGACGATGCCGAACTTCAAGACCAGCTCCGGGCCGGAGGGCGGGATGGGCTTCCGGCTTACCAGCTTGCGCGCCGCCGACAACCGCGCTCGGTCAGGCGCCCCAGGTCAGGCGGTCGCCTCGAGCACCATGACGTCGAGCTGGAAGGAGCCGTCGGTCTCGACGCCGAAGTGTCGGCGCACCTCTTCTGAGGCCGCAGCCTGCAGCGCGCGGACGGCCTGGGCCTGCACAGCCGGCGTGCGCATCCGCGCGATCCAGTCGGCGAACTCGATGCGGATCTGGCCCCGCGTCACGGCGTCGATCGACAAGCCTGCCCGTTCCGCGGCCGCGGTCCATTCCGCGACCGTGTAGTCGCGCACGTGGCTGGTGTCGCGCAGCACCTCGATCGCCTGCAGGTGGGTGTCGAGCAGGGGCCGCCCGGGGGAGATGGCGTCGATCAGAATCACCGGCGCGCCGGGCCGCGCCACGCGCCGCGCCTGCGCCAGGCCTGCGTCCAGGTCTCGCCAGTGGTGGGCGCTGAAGCGGCAGGCGACGAGGTCGAAGCTGGCGTGCGGGAAGGGGAGGGCCTCGGCCGGCGCCTGCTCGGTGGCGATGTTCGAGAGGCCGCGTGCGGCGGCGGTCTCGCGCACCGCGGCCAGCATTTCCGCCGAGAGGTCGCACGCCGTCACCTCGCCGGCGTGGGGCGAAAGCCGGTAGCCCACGTGGCCGCCGCCGCAGCCCAGGTCCAGCGCCCGCGCGGGCCGCACCCGCGCGACGATCTGTTCCAGCCGGTCGAGGTCAGCCCCTGCGGCGTGCACCGCGCTC
Source organism: Phenylobacterium sp. (assembly GCA_028291285.1). The sequence goes on from JAQGIJ010000120.1 coordinate 5,780, forward strand.
TGCACATAGGCCGTGGCCTGTGGCCCGAACTGCGCGTCGACATGCGCCTCATGGTTTTGAGCGTTGGGGTGGACGGAGGTGTGGGTCATCGCGGGGCTCCTGCTGGCGGGCAGTCTG
>JAQGIJ010000156.1 GCA_028291285.1 Phenylobacterium sp.
CCTCGGCAGGGTCGTTCGCCATGGGCCTCGCCGGCAACATGCAGCGCGGCGGCCACCTGCCCGGCGCGCAGATCCTGGGCGGGGTCGCCGGAGCGCCCACGCTCGACGCCCAGGAGGCCGTCCCGCTCAGCGACGAACGCATCGAAGGCCCGCCGCCGCCCACGGCCGAGGACAAGGCCAAGGCCGAGGCCAAGAAGGAAGAGCAGGCCGCCGACCAGGCCGACGAGGAAGCCGACGCCGGCAACGCCGCGGCCGGCAACGCGATCACCGCGCAGCTCCCCCCGCTCCGCCCGCCGCCGCTGATCGGCAACGCCGCCGCGGTCGAGCCGCCGCCGGAAGAGCCGCCCCACTAGGCGGCCGGATTCGGCTGCGGGCGTCCCTACGCCACCCCGTGCTGTCGGAAGAAGGCGAGCATGCGCTTCCAGCCCGCCTGGCTGGCGGCGGCGTCGTAGCTCGGGCGGTAGTCGGCGAGGAAGCCGTGCTGCGCCTGCGGGAAGACGACGAGCTCGGAGCCCGTCTTGCCGGCCGCCTTCAGCGCCGCGCGCATCTCCTCCACGTCGGCGTGCGGGATGCCCTGGTCCTTCCCGCCATAGAGGCCCAGCACCGGCGCGTGGAGGTCCTTCACCAGCTGCAGCGGCGCGGCCGAATTTCCCAGCCGCGGGTTGGGCTTGAGCGGCCCGTACCAGGCGACGCCGGCCTTGAAGTCGGTGAAGCGCTCAACCGCCAGCCACACCTTGCCGCCGCCCCAGCAGAAGCCGGTCACGCCGAGCCTGGCGGAGTCCACGAAGGGCTGGGCCTTCAGATATTTCAGCGCTGCGGCTGTGTCGGAGGTCACCTGCTGGTCGCTCGCCTGGGCGACGATCTTCATGACGGCGTTGATATCCGCCAGCGTGGAAGGGTCGCCGAAGCGGACGAAGAAGTCCGGCGCCATCGCCACATAGCCCGCGTGCGCCAGCCGGCGGCAGATGTCCTTCACCCACTCGTGGAGCCCGAACACCTCGCAATAGACGAAGATCGTCGGGTGGCGACCGGCCGTGGCGGGCCTGGCCAGATAGGCCGGGATGTTCCGGTCGGCGGCGGGGAACTCCACCATGCCGGCCGTCAGGCCCTTGGCGTCGGTGGTGATCGGCGCAGCCTCGGCGGAGAAGGCCGCCACCGCATAGCCGCTGGCCAGCGCCAGCGCGATCCGTCGGCGGGAGATGTCCAGGTCCCCCGCCCAGTTGCCCTCAGGACGCGTCAGAGTGACCATGGTGCGCCTCCGCCTCTTGCCAGGCCGACAATCCTGCGCCCGCCAGGCGCCGTGGTCAAAGCGGCCGCCAGCGCATCCGACGCGTCGCGGCCGGCGTTCCTGCGTCATGCCCGATCGCTTCCGCCTGCGCTGCCTGACGCCCGGCGAGCGCGCCTTGGCGCAGGAGGTGTTCGGCGAGGCGTTGCGCCTGGAGCGGGTGCGAATCCTCGCCGTTCCCCTCTGGCGGCGCGCCTTCGTCGCAGGTCCCGGGCTGATCGTCTGGCCGGGGCGAGCCTTGCCGGCGGACTTCGCGCTGGCCCCGCTGCGCCAGCAGGCGAGCTTCGTCCACGAGCTCACCCATGTCTGGCAGGCGCAGAACGGGGTTGGGCTGCTGCGCGCCAAGCTGAAGGCCGGCGACAGCGCGGCCGCCTACGCCTACGACCTGACCCAGGGCTGCGACTTCGCCGGCCTCAACATCGAGCAGCAGGCGATGGTGGTGGAGCACGCCTTCCTCGCCTTCCGCGGCGAAGCCGCCCCGCATCCGGCGGAGCTTTACGCGCAGATCCGCCCGGCCTGGCGGTCCGCGTGAGCGATGTCCTTGTCCGGATTGGGGGCTTTCGCTCTTGCAGGCCCCCCAATTTTCCCCATATCGGCTTTTGCAGTCGGCTTGGCGGGAGCGATCCCGAAGGGCCGGCCGAGACTTAATCGAACCGGGGACGTACGCACTCATAGGCGCTTCGATCGAAGGCTTCCCCGCGGCGTCCGCCAACCAAGGAGCGAGAAAGACTCTACATGAGCAAGATTATCGGCATCGACCTCGGCACCACCAATTCGTGCGTCGCCATCATGGACGGCAAGCAGCCGAAGGTGATCGAGAACGCCGAAGGGGCGCGCACCACGCCTTCGGTCGTCGCCTTCCTGGAGGACGGCGAGCGCCTGGTGGGCCAGCCGGCCCGCCGCCAGGCCGTCACCAACCCGTCGAACACCTTCTTCGCCATCAAGCGCCTGATCGGGCGCCAGTGGAACGATCCGCTGGTGGAGAAGGACAAGGGCATGGTGCCCTATGAGATCGTCAAGGGCCCGAACGGCGACGCCTGGGTGCGCGCCCACGGCAAGGACTATTCGCCCCAGCAGATCTCCGCCTTCATCCTGCAGAAGATGAAGGAAGCCGCCGAGCAGCACCTCGGCGAGAAGGTCGAAAAGGCGGTCATCACCGTCCCGGCCTACTTCAACGACGCCCAGCGCCAGGCGACCAAGGACGCGGGCAAGATCGCCGGCCTGGAAGTCCTGCGCATCATCAACGAGCCGACGGCCGCGGCGCTCGCCTACGGGCTGGAGAAGAACGAAGGCAAGAAGATCGCGGTCTACGACCTGGGCGGCGGCACCTTCGACGTCTCCATCCTGGAGATCGGCGACGGCGTCTTCGAGGTGAAGTCGACCAACGGCGACACCTTCCTGGGCGGCGAGGACTTCGACCTGCGGATCGTCGACTACCTGGCCGACGAGTTCAAGAAAGAGACCTCGGTCGACCTGCGCAAGGACAAGCTGGCCCTGCAGCGCCTGA
>JAQGIJ010000011.1 GCA_028291285.1 Phenylobacterium sp.
TCCCCGGCCGCGTGAACTATGTCGCGATCACGCCCCGGCGGCTCGGACGCTTCCGCGGCCAGTGCGCCGAGTTCTGCGGCCTGCAGCACGCCAAGATGGCCTTCGACGTCATCGTCGAGGATCCCGCAGCCTTCGAGACCTGGCGCCAGTCGCAGATCGCCTCGGCGCGCGACCCGGCCAGCCAGGAGGCGATCGAAGGCAAGCAGGTGTTCATCTCCAAGGCCTGCGTCATGTGCCACCGCGTGCAGGGGACCGACGCCGGCGCCACCACCGGGCCCGACCTCACCCACCTGATGAGCCGCGGCCACATCGCCGCCGGCGCGCTGCCCAACGGCCGTGGCGAGCTCGAGGCCTGGATCGCCGATCCGCAGGGGATCAAGCCCGGGACCGCCATGCCGCGCGTCGGCCTGACCTCCGACGAGCTCACCGCCGTGACCACCTATCTGGAGACCCTGAAATGAGCGCGGTGGACGAGCGGGCGCATCCCACCGCGCTGATCGGCGAGGACGAGGGCCGGCTGGCCCGCACCTGGGCCGAGCCGGGGGGGCTGTGGGGCTGGCTCACCACCGTCGACGCCAAGGAGATCGGCAAGCGCTACCTCGTCACCGGCATCGCCTTCTTGCTGCTCGGCGGGATCCTGGCCCTGGTCATGCGCGCCCAGCTGGCGCGCCCGGAGAGCGGACTGATCGGCCCGGACCGCTACAACCAGATCTTCTCCATGCACGGCTCGACCATGATGTTCCTGTTCGCCGTGCCGATCATGGAAGGGGTGGGCATCTACCTCGTGCCGCTGATGGTCGGCGCGCGGACCATGGCCTTCCCGCGGCTGAACGCGCTCTCCTACTGGATGTACCTGGCGGGCGGGATCTTCCTCTTCGTCTGCTTCCTCTTGAACATGGCGCCGGAGGCGGGTTGGACCGGCTATGTCCCCCTCTCCGGCCCGGTCTATTCCGCCGGCAAACGCAGCGACGTCTGGGCCCAGATGATCACCTTCACGGAGGTGGCCGGGATGGCCGCGGCGGCCTCGATGGCGACCACCATCCTGAAGATGCGCAGCCCCGGCATGACGCTGGCGCGCGTGCCGCTGTTCGTCTGGTCGATGCTGGTCACCGCCTTCATGATCATGCTGGCGATGCCCGCGGTGATGCTGGCCTCCAGCTTCCTGATCTCCGACCGGCTGGTGGGCAGCCACTTCTACAATTACGCGGAAGGGGGCGACAACCTGCTGTTCCAGCACCTCTTCTGGTTCTTCGGCCACCCGGAGGTCTACATCATCTTCCTGCCCGGCCTGGGCATGGTCTCGGAGATCGTCCAGACCTTCTGCCGGCGCAGCGTCTTCGGATATCCGGTGATGGTGCTCTCGCTGCTGGCCACCGGCTTCCTCGCCTTTGGCCTGTGGGTGCACCACATGTTCGCCACCGGCCTGCCGCACATGGGCGACAGCTTCTATACCGCGGCCAGCATGACCATCGCGCTGCCGGCTGGGGTGTAGATCTTCTGCTGGATCGCGACGATGTGGGACGGAAAGCCCCGTTTCACGACGCCGATGCTGTTCGTCGTCGGATTCATCGTCACCTTCGTGGCCGGCGGCCTGACCGGGGTGATGCTGGCCTCCGTGCCGCTCGACACCCAGGTGCACGACACCTACTTCGTGGTCGCCCACTTCCACTATGTGCTGATCGGCGGAGCGGTCTTCCCGCTGCTCGGCGGCATCTACTACTGGTTCCCCAAGGCGCTGGGGCGGATGCCCGACGAGACGGCCGGCAAGTGGAGCTTCTGGCTGATCTTCGTCGGCTTCCACATCGCCTTCTTCCCGATGCACATCCTGGGGCTGCTGGGCATGCCGCGGCGGGTCTACACCTACCCGGCGGAGATGGGCTGGGGCGGTCTTAACCTCGCCTCGACGGTCGGCGCCTACATCCTCGCCGCCGGCGTCGGGGTCTATGTGCTGAACCTGATCGTCAGCGCCCGGAGGGGCCGCATCGCCGGCGCCAACCCCTGGGGCGCGAGCGGGCTGGAGTGGGCCACCAGCTCCCCGCCGCCGGCCTACAACTTCGGCCTCACCCCGGTGGTCGAGAGCCGCGAGCCGCTGTGGCTCGGCGAGGGATCGCTGCCGGTGATGGCGGGGCTCTCCACCGAAGAGCGCGAGGTGCTGCTGACCAGCGTCAGCGATGCGGCGCCCGACGTGCGCGAGGGCTCGCCCAAGCCCACCATCTGGCCGTTCGTCACCACCATCGCGATCAGCTTCATGTTCATCGCCTCGATCTTCGACGAGTGGTGGCTGATCTGGGGCTCGATCCCGATCGCGCTCTGCTTCATCGGCTGGTTCTGGCCGAAGGCCTCGCACTCCAAGCTGGTGGGCGCGCCCGACGACCGGATCCCGGGGGCGCTGGCATGAGCGAGCGGATCGTCGGCGACCTCTCGCGCCTGCCGGCGGCGGGCTTCCGCACCCATGGCCTGTGGTTCTGGGCGGCCATGGCCTTCATGCTGATGGAGGGCGTCGGCTTCGCGCTCGCCGGCGCCACCTACCTCTACCTGATGAACGGCGCCGCCCAGTGGCCGCTCTCCAACCGGCCGCCGGACCTCCTGTGGGGCACGCTGCAGACGGTGGTGCTGGTGGGAAGCCTGGTTCCCACGGTGCTCATGTGCCGCGCCGCGCGGCTGCGGCAGCTGCGGCCGACGCGGGTCTGGGCGGTGGTCGTCTTCGTGCTGAACACCCTGGCCCTGGTCATCCGCGGATTCGAGTTCCCGCACCTCAACACCCACGTCGACCAGGACGCCTACGGCTCGGTTACCTGGGCGATGATGCTGCTGCACACCACCCACCTGGTGACCGATTTCGTCGACACCCTGTTCGTCACCGCCTTCCTGTTCACCCACAGCGTCGACACCGAGCGCTTCTCCGACGTCGACGACGACGGGGTCTACTGGATGTTCGTGGTGGTCTGCTGGGTCCCGATCTACCTGCTGGTCTACTGGGCGCCGAGGTGGATGGCATGACCGGGCAGATCGACCGCCACGCGCTGGCGCCCTGGGCCGGCCTGTTCCTCGGGGCCGCGGCCTGGTTCGCGCACCACCAGGGCGCCTCGGACTTGATCTACTGGGACTGCCGACTGGGCGGGCCGCTGCTGACGGCGGGAACAGGCCTGGTGGCCGGGCTGGTGACGGCGGCCGGCGGGCTGATCTCCTGGCGGACCCACACCGCGATCCGCCGGGCGGCGGAAGCGCCCGCGCACAACCGCAGCGTGGCCGGGATGATCGGCGCGGGCTCGGCGGCCGTCTTCCTGCTGGCCATCGTCTTCCAGAGTCTGGCCGGCGTGATCGTGCCGGCGTGCCACCGATGAGACGCGCCGGCCTCATCCTGGCGCTCGCGCTCGTCCCCGGCGCCGCCGCCGCGCACACGCTGTCGTCGCAGCCGCTCGCCTACCCCGGTCCTGAGCCTTGGATGCTCGTCCCCATGCTGCTGGCGGCGGCGCTCTACGCGGTGGGCTTCGCGCGGCTGCGGGCTCGCTCCGGACGCGGACGAAGCGCGCTCGATCGGCGCGGCCGGATCTTCGCAGCCGGGATCACAGTGCTGGCGGCGGCCACGCTCTCGCCGCTGCATGCGCTGGGCGCGCGATCCTTCACCGCGCACATGGCCGAGCACGAGCTGATCATGCTGGCCGCCGCCGCGCTGCTGGTCTGGTCGCGGCCGCTCAGCGTGATGATCTGGGCCTTCCCGGCGCCCGGGCGCCAGGCGCTCGCCGCGATCCCGCGCAGCCGCGCCGGCGGCGGGCTATGGCGCTTCTTCACCGACCCGCTGCTGGCGACGGTCCTGCAGGCCGCCGCGCTGTGGATCTGGCACCTGCCGTCGCTGTTCGACCTGGCGCTGCGAAGCGAGGGCTGGCACGCGGCCCAGCACCTGGCCTTCTTCGCCAGCGCGCT
>JAQGIJ010000186.1 GCA_028291285.1 Phenylobacterium sp.
GTCCAGGCCCAGATCCGCGGCGCCCAGACCGCCGCCGCCCGCACCGCGGCGGACCGCGCGGTCAGCGCCGTCTATGCCGCCGCCCCCTTCCGCACCCTGCCGCGGGAGTTCTATGGCCAGTCCATCGGCGTGAACTTCGACGCCCAGAAGGCCTGCTCATGAGGATCAGCTTGTCGAGACACCTCCAGACCCTCGTCGCCGCCCTGGCGCTCACCCTGTTCGCCTTCGGCCTGGCGGCGCCCCAGGCGCGCGCGGCCATCGAGGTCAACGTCAACCGCGGCGACGTCCAGCCCCTGCCGATCGCCATCCCGGCCTTCGGCGGCGGCCAGGCGGGCGCCGACATCGCCTCGGTGATCGCCGCCAACCTGCAGCGCTCGGGCCTGTTCCGGCCGCTGGATCCGGAGAGCTTCGTGGAGAAGGTCCTGTACGCCGCCGTGCAGCCGAACTTCGCCGCCTGGAAGCAGATCAACGCCCAGGCGCTGGTGAATGGCCAGGTGACGGTGCAGGACGGCCATCTGGTGGTCGATTTCCGCCTCTGGGACGTGTTCTCCGAGCAGCAGCTCCTGGGCCTGCAGTTCACCTCCAGCCCCGAGAACTGGCGGCGCGTGGCGCACAAGATCTCCGACCAGATCTATGAGCGGCTGACCGGCGAGAAGGGCTATTTCGACACCCGCGTGGTGTTCGTCGCCGAGACCGGCGGGCGGGCGAACCGCACCAAGCGGCTGGCCATCATGGACCAGGACGGCGCCAACCCGAGCTATCTCACCGACGGCTCCTACATCGTCATGACGCCGAGGTTCTCCTCCAACAGCCAGGAGATCACCTACATGGCGCTGCGGCCGGAGGCCTCGGCCATCTACCTGTTCAACCTGGAGACCGGGCGCCGCGAAAGCCTGGGCGAGTTTCACGGCATGGTCTTCGCGCCGCGCTTCTCGCCGGACGGAGGACGCGTCGCCTTCTCGGTGGAGCGCGGCGGCAACAGCGACATCTTCGTCATGGACCTGCGCAACCACCAGGCCTCGCGGATCACCGCCGACCCGGCGATCGACACCTCGCCCTCCTTCTCGCCGGACGGGACGCAGATCGTCTTCAACTCCGATCGCTCGGGCTCGCCGCAGCTCTATCTGATGGGCGCCGACGGCTCCAATCCGCGGCGGATCTCCTTCGGCCAGGGCAAATACACCACCCCGGTGTGGAGCCCGACGGGCGAGTTCATCGCCTTCACCAAGCAGACCGGGAACGAGTTCCACATCGGGGTGATGCGCGCCGACGGCTCCGACGAGCGGATCCTCACCTCCAGCTACCTCGACGAAGGCCCCACCTGGGCGCCCAACGGCCGGGTGCTGATGTTCTCGCGCGAGACTTCCGGCGGCGTTTCCAAGCTCTGGAGTGTCGACGTGACCGGCAGGATCCTGCAGCCGGTGCCCTATCCAGGTGAAGCTTCCGACCCTGCCTGGTCGCCCTTGCTCAACTAGTTGCGTATGCGGCCAAGCCGATGAACTCTGTGCGCGCGCGTCGCGCGCCGAACCCTGAAGGAGACAATGCGTGAAGATCGCCCCGTTCGATGGCCGGACCGCCCTGCGCCTGGCGATGGTCGCCACCGCCGCCGCCTCGCTGGCCGCCTGCGCCTCGCGACCGAAGCCGAGCCTCCCGACCGCCCCGCCGCCGCCGCCGGCGGCCAGTAACCCGACCCCGCCGCCGCCGGCGGAAGTGGGCGAAAGCGTGCTGCCGGGTTCGGAGCGGGACTTCGTCATCAATGCCGGCGACCGCGTCTACTTCGACTTCGACCGCTACGACGTCCGCGCCGACGCCCAGCCGATCCTCGACGCCCAGTCGACCTGGCTGAAGCGCTACCCGGCGGTGCAGGTGCGCATCGAGGGCAACTGCGATGAACGCGGCACGCGGGAGTACAATCTGGCGCTGGGCGCGCGCCGGGCCAGCGCGGTGCGCGACTATCTGGTGGCGCACGGCGTCACCTCCGACCGCATCACCACCGTCTCCTACGGCAAGGAGAAGCCGATCGATGCGGGCACCGGCGAAGAGGCCGATGCGCACAACCGCAACGGCCACACCGCGATCACCGGCGGCACGCGCTAGAAGGCTGGGAGCGCCATGAGTTTCCGTAACTGGCGTGCGCCGGCCGCGGCCGTGGCGCTCCTGCTCACCGCGGCGCCCGCGCTCGCCCAGACTCCGCTGCCGGCGACGCCGGCGGAGGATCCGCTGAGCGTGCGCGACGCCAAGCGGCTCGACCGGATGGAGAAGGTGGTGCGCGAGCTGCGCGGCATCCTCTTCCAGCTGAAGGACACCGGAAAGCCGGTGGTCGTGCAGCCGGCCGACACCGACGCGCGAATCCAGGACCTCGCCAACCGGATCGGCGACCTCGAGCAGTCGCTGACGCGGATCAACGGCGGCCTGGAGACGACGGCGCACGCCCTGGACGAGACCCGGCGGGCCAACGCCGACCTGCAGGCCCAGGTGAAGGCGCTCACCGATCGCCTCGCCGCGTCCGAGCAGGCGGCCCAGGCCGCCGCCGCCCCGCCGCCCGCCGCCCGTGCGCCGGCGCCGCCCGCGCCGATTCCCACCTATCGCAGCGTCACCACCCGCTCGGTCACCGGCAAGGTGGTCGAGGTCGAGGGCCGCGCCCAGAGCTACAAGGTCCGCAAGGGCGACACCCTCGATGAGGTCGCCGACAAGCTCGGCACGACCGTCAGCCGGCTACGCGAGGACAACGGGCTGAAAAAGCGGGCCAAGATCCGACCCGGTGAGGTCCTGAAAGGCCCGCGCAGCGTCGGCCACGCCTATGTGGCGGGGCAGGGGGACACCCTGTTCGCCGTCGCCCGCCGTTTCGGCGTGGCGGCCGACGCGTTGCGCGACGAGAACGACCTCGGCCGCGAGACGGGCCTTAGGCCCGGCCAGCGCATCCGCCTGCCCGAGGGCTACCGCGACCGCGGGCCGCTGACGACCAGCGCGCGCGTGCTGATCAACCCGCCGGGCCAGAGCGCCTCCCAAGCGCCCGCGCCGGCCTACGAGGCGCCGGCGCCGCAGCCCGGCGCGCAGGGCCCCACCTACCGCAGCGTCGTCACGCGCGCGGTCAGCGGCAAGGTGGTCGAGGTCGAGGGCCGCGCGGTGACCTACAGGGTCAAGCGGGGCGACAGTCTCGAGAAGATCGCCCGCAAGCTCGACACCAGTGTCGAGCAACTGCGCGAGGACAACGGCCTGAAGAAGCGCGAGGCGATCCAGCCTGGCGACGAGCTGCAGGGGCCGCGCACCACGGCGGCCGCCTATGTGGCCGGGCAGGGGGACACCCTCTTTGCCATCGCCAGGCGGTTCGGGGTCACGGCCGACGCGATTCGGGAGGAGAACGGGCTCGCCCGCAACGCCGGCCTGCGCCCCGGCCAGAAGGTCCGCCTGCCGGACGGCTACCGCGACCACGGCCCGCTGACGACGACGACCCGGGTGATGGTCGCCCCACCGCCCCCGCCCATGCCGCCGCCGGCGCGCCCGCAGGCCGCGGTCCCAGCCCCGCCGCCTGAGGCGTCCGCGATGCGCACGCCTGCGCCGCCGCCCACACAACCTTATGCCGCGCCCCCGCCGGTGCGCAGCTACACGCCGCTGCCGCCGCCGGCGCCGCGGCCGTACACGCCGCCGCTGCGCGCTTACACGCCGCCCCCCGTGGGCTCTGCGCCCCCGGCTGCGCCGATCGCCGCGCCGACGCCGGGCGACGCGCAGATCTCCGAGCTCGGCCGCGGCCGCTTCATCTGGCCGCTGCAGGGGTCGATCGTCTCCGACTTCGGGCCCAAGGCGCCCGGACAGCGCAACGACGGGATCAACATCGCCACTCAGGTCGGGACCAGCGTGAAGTCCGCCGCGGCCGGCGACGTGGTCTACGCCGGCGATCAGGTGCCCGGCTTCGGCAACCTGGTGCTGATCAAGCACGCCGACGGCTGGGTGACCGCCTACGGCCACCTCTCCCGGGTGCTGGTGAAGATGCAGCAGAAGGTCGCCCAGGGGCAGGAGATCGGCTTGGCCGGCGCCACCGGCGGCGTCTCCGAGCCGCAGCTGCACTTCGAAGTCCGCTATGCGCCGAGCCCGCTGGAACGCGCCAAGCCGATCGACCCGAAGCTGGTGCTGCCGCGCTGAGGCCTACAGCGGCAGGGGCTTGCCGAGCTCGCCGGCCAGGTCGCGGATGAACTGCCAGGCGATGCGGCCCGAGCGGCCGCCACGCAGCTGCGCCCACTGCAGGGCCCGCCGCTCAAGATCCGGCGCGGCCAGGCCGAACCGCGCGGCATAGCCCCGCACGGCCTGCAGGTAGGTGGGCTGGTCCATCGGCGGAAAGCCGACCCAGAGGCCGAATCGGTCGGAGACGCTGACCTCCTCCTCGGCGTCCTCGGCCGTGGCGACCAGGCCGCGCTCCTCGCCGTGGGTGCGCGGCATCAGGTGGCGGCGGTTGGAGGTGGCGACGAAGAGCACGTTCGCCGGCGGGCCCGAGACCCCGCCTTCCAGCGCCGACTTCAGCGCCTTGGCCGCGGCCGCGCCCTCCTCGAAGGAGAGGTCGTCGCAGAGCACGAGGAAGCGCTCGGTCCGCCCGCGCAGCAGGTCGAACAGGGCCGGCAGGGCGGTCACTTCGTCGCGGTCGACCTCCACCAGCTTCAGCTGCGGCGTCGTGGCCGCGGCGGCCATGAAGGCGGCCTTGGCCAGTGAGCTCTTGCCCGTGCCGCGTACGCCCCAGAGCAGGGCGTGGTTGTACGGCAGGCCTGTGGCGAACCGCTGCAGGTTCTCCAGGAACCGCTCCTTCTGCCGCTCGACGCCCACCAGGCTGTCCAGCGTCAGCGGGTAGTCCGGGGCGGGGTGGAAGGCGGCGGCCTGGGGATCGTGGCGGAAGAGGCGGGCGGCGGAGAAATCCGCCGCCGGCGGCGCGGGCGGGGCGAGCCGCTCCAGCGCCTCGGCGATGCGGACGAGCAGGGGCTCGAGGTCGGCGTCCATGGCCGGACGCTTAGCCTTCCCCGGGTTCCATTGCAAAAGCGAGACGCAGCGCATAGCTTCCGCCGACTTTTGAGCGGGGGCCGAAAATCCGCCCCCGACGCGCTTTCGGAGAGGCCATGTTCGCCACCCCCGCCTACGCCCAAGCCGCCGGCGCCGCCGGCGGCGCCCCGCAGGACATGCTGATCCAGTTCCTACCGCTGATCGGCCTGGTCGTGCTGTTCTACTTCCTGATGATCCGCCCGCAGCAGCGGAAGATGAAGCAGCACCAGACCATGCTGTCCGGCATCAAGCGCGGCGACAACGTCATCCTGTCCTCCGGCGTGCTGGGCAAGGTCGTGCGCGTGGAAGACAAGGAGGTCGGCGTCGAGATCGCCACCGGCGTGACGGTCAAGGTCCGCAAGTCGATGATCTCGGAAGTCGTCGCCCGCGGCGAGCCCGCCGCCGCCAACGACTCCAAGAACTAGGCGACATCCCGCGCCATGATGAACCTTTCGCGCTGGAAGGTGGTCCTCGTCGCCATTGCGGCGATCTTCGGCGCCCTCTTCACCCTGCCGAACCTGCTGCCGCCGTCCGCCCGTGACAGCCTGCCCGGCTTCGTGCCGAAGAAGGCGCTGAACCTCGGCCTCGACCTGCAGGGCGGCTCCTATCTGCTCTATTCGGTCGACACCCAGGCGCTGCGCAACGAACGGCTGACCAACCTCACCGAGGATGTCCGCAAGACCCTCACCGACGACCAGATCCCGTTCACGGACCTGGGCCAGGTGAACGGCGAGCTGTCGGTGCGCATCACCGACCCGGGCCAGGTGGCCAAGGCCCAGAACGCCCTGCGCAGCGTCGTGGGCGCGCCGCTCGCCGGCGCCGCGGGCGGGCGCGACGTGACGGTGAACGCTGCAGCCGACCAGCGGCTGCGCATCGCCTTCGTGCCCGAGGCCTTCGACGCCGACGCTAGTCGCGCGGTCGACCAGTCGATCGAGATCATCCGCCGGCGGATCGACCAGCTGGGCACGCGCGAGCCGAACATCGTGCGCCAGGGCAAGGACCGCATCGTCATCGAGGCGGCCGGCGAGAGCGATCCGGAGCGGCTGAAGGCCGTCATCGGCCAGACCGCCAAGCTCACCTTCCAGATGGTCGACGAGAGCACGCCCGTATCGGAGGCGGCCGCCGGACGCGTGCCGCCGGGCGAGGAGCTGCTGGCTTCCACCGACGGCTATGCGCCGGCCTATCTGGTCAAGAAGCGCGCCGAGGTCACCGGCGAGATGCTGGTCGACGCCCAGGCCCGGTTCGACCAGCAGACCGGACGTCCGGTGGTGCAATTCCGCTTCAACGGCCAGGGCGCGCGGCGCTTCGGCGACATTTCCAGCCAGAACATCGGCCACCGCTTCGCCATCGTCCTCGACAAGAAGATCATCTCAGCCCCGGTGATTCAGAGCGCGATCACCGGCGGCACCGGCCAGATCACCGGCAACTTCACCGAGCAGACCGCCAACGACCTGTCGATCCTGCTGCGCGCCGGCGCGCTGCCGGCGCCTCTGAAGGTGGAGGAGCAGCGCACTGTGGGCGCCGAACTGGGGGCCGACGCCGTGCGCGCCGGAACCATCTCCGCCGTCGTGGGCCTCGCCGCGGTCGTGGTCTTCATGATCCTGATCTACGGCTGGCTGTTCGGCGGCATCTCGCTGGTGGCCCTGGTGGTCAACGCGCTGATGATCATCGGCCTGATGAGCCTGACCCAGGCGACGCTCACCCTGCCGGGCATCGCCGGCCTGATCCTGACTCTCGCCGTGGCCGTCGACGCCAACGTCCTGATCTACGAGCGAATGCGCGACGAGCTTCGCGCCGGGCGCAGCGTGATCTCCGCCATGGACGCCGGCTTCTCGCGCGCCATGGGGACCATCATCGACGCCAACATCACCCACCTGCTGTCGGCGGCGATCCTGTTCAGCTTCGGGGCCGGTCCGGTGAAGGGCTTCGCCTGGACGCTGTCGATCGGGGTGCTGACGACGGTGTTCTCGGCCGTGCTGGTCACCCAGCTCCTGCTTGCCTGGTGGTTCCGCACCACCCGGCCCAAGACCCTGCCGATCGCGTGAGAAGGCCGAGCGCATGAAATACTGGCCCCTCATCAAGGTTCTGCCGGTCCGCACCCACTTCAAGTTCGTGCGGCTGGCGAAGTACTTCGCCCCCCTGTCCATCCTGGCGGTGATCGCTGCGCTGGCCATCACCCTCTTTCCGTTCAAGCCGCCGTGCTTCGGCATGGCCTGCGGCATCGACTTCATGGGCGGCACGGTGCTGGAGATTTCCACCGCGCCCAAGCCGGCGGACCTCAGCCGGCTGCGTGCGGCGCTGGGTGGCATGAACCTCGGCGACGTCCAGGTGCAGGGCTTCGGCTCGCCATCCTCGGCCATGGTGCGCTTCCAGACGCCTGCCGGCGTCAACGCCGGCCAGACGGTGGAGCAGGTGAGGGCGCGCATCGCCCAGACCATCTCGCCGGTGAAGTTCGTCCGCACCGACGTCGTCGGCCCGAAGGTCTCCAGCGAGCTACTGACGAAGGGCGTGCTGGCGCTCGGCGGCGCCATCTTCCTGATGCTGCTCTACATCTGGTTCCGGTTCGAGCTGCAGTTCGGCCTGGGCGCCGTGGCGGCCCTGTTCCACGACGTCTTCCTGACCTTCGGCCTGATCACCCTGACCCGCATTGAGTTCAACCTCACGGCGGTCGCGGCGCTGCTGACCATCATCGGCTACTCGATGAATGACACAGTCGTCGTCTTCGACCGGTTTCGCGAGAACCTGCGCAAATACAAGCGCATGCCCTTGGCCGAGGTGATCGACATGTCGATCAACGAGATGCTGACGCGGACCATCATCACCAGCTTCACCGCCATCCTGGCGCTGGTCGCGCTCGCCGTCTTCGGCGGGCCGTCGCTCTACGGCCTGTCGGTGATCATGCTGTTCGGCATCCTCATCGGCACCTATTCGTCGATCTACATCGCCGCCCCGGTGATCCTGCTCTGGGGCCTCAGGCGCGGCGAGGAGGAGGCCGAGCCGGCCAAGGCCGCCAAGGCCCGGCCCTGAGCCCGAGGGAGACGGCATGGCCCGCGACGCGCCCGCCATCGACGCCTATGGGGACGGCGGCTTCCGGCTGGACGGCGTTCGCCACGAAGGCTCGCTGCTGATCCTCGCCGACGAGGCGCTGAGCTGGCCGGTCACGGCGCTGGCCGAGCTCACGCCCGACAGCCTGGCGCCGGTGCTGGTCGCCGGCCGCAGCGCCGTGGAGCTCCTGCTGCTAGGCATGGGCGCGAAGAACGCCCTGCCGCCGCGGCCTGTGCGCGAGGTTCTGCAGCGCGCCGGCATCGGTCTGGAGTTCATGGACACCCCCACGGCGGCCCGGCTCTACAACGTGCTCACAGCCGAGGGACGCAGGCTTGCCGCCGCTCTGATCGCCGTCTAAAGCGCCGCGGCAACTTCCCGCCCGTGGCGAAAGGTCCTATACCTGAACCCAGGGTAGGAATCGCGAGGGGCTTTCCATGGCTGGACTACTTTCAAATCTTCGAAACACGATGATCGTCAGCTTCATCCTGGCGCTGATCATCGTCGCCGGTTACCTGATGCACAACGGCGCGGCAGACGCGATCTTCTGGCAAGGCGTCTTCCGCTGGCTGCACGTCTTGTTCGGCATCATGTGGATCGGCCTGCTCTACTACTTCAACTTCGTCCAGATCCGGAAGATGCCGGACATCCCGGCCGAGCTGAAGCCGGGCGTCTCCAAATACATCGCCCCCGAGGCGCTCTTCTGGTTCCGCTGGGCGGCCCTGTTCACCTGGGTGATGGGCGTCCTGCTGGCGATCGACCGCGGCTACCTGCTGCAGGCGATCACGCTCGGCGCCACCGAGGGCTTCCACGTGCCGCAGCACGCCTTCATCGGCCTGGGCATGTGGCTGGCGACGATCATGTTCATCAACGTCTGGGCCTTCATCTGGCCGGCGCAGAAGATCGCGCTGGGCCTGGTCGAGGCCGACGCCGACGCCAAGGCCGCGGCGGGCCGCAAGGCGATGCTGTTCTCGCGCCTCAACACCCTGCTGTCGGTGCCGATGCTGGTCACCATGACCATGAACCAGACCATCTTCGGCTGATCCAAGCCGCAGACGTCGGAGAAGGCCCGCCCACCGGCGGGCCTTTTTCGTTGCGGGGGCGTTGGGGTGGCAGGTTGACGAACATCGCGGGAGACATCACCCCAGCGCCGATGGAGTCAGACGCCCGCGCCGATCAGGACGACCTCGACAGCCTGGTCCGCCGCGTCGATCCGGACCGCTGGCTCTCCAGTCGTTTCGTCGCCGATCCGGTGGCTCGGGGCGAGGTCGTCGCTCTCTACGCCTACGACCATGAGCTCGCCCGGGCGCCGCGGGTGGCCTCCAACCCCCTGCTCGGCGAGATCCGGCTGACCTGGTGGCGCGAGGCGCTGGACGAGATCTTCGAGGGACGGCCGGTCCGGCGCCACCCCACGGCCCAGGCCTTGGCGCAGGCCGTGCGCGCCCGCGCGCTCACCCGCGAGCCATTGGAGGCGATGATCGACGCCCGCTACCGCGAGCTGGACGCGACGCCCCTTGTGGCTGACGAGGCGCTGGCGTGGGCGCGCGACACCGGCGGGCGGGTCGCGGAGCTCGCCGCGAGCCTCCTCGATCCCGAGGGCGACCCGGCGCTCGCCGGCGCGGCCGGCGCCGCCTGGGCGCTGGCGCGTCGCGTCGCCGATCGTGCGGACCTGCAGGCGCCGTTCGACGCCTTGCTGGCCGAGGGCCGGGCCGGCGCGCGCCGGCTCAGCGCCGCCGCCTTCCCCGCGGTGGCGCATGCGGTGTTCGCAAGGCGCCGGGCGCGCGGGGCGTCCGACTCGGGCCTGGGCAGCCGGATTCGGCTCACCCTGGCGGTCGCCCGCGGCCGGATCTGAGCCCTATTCCGCGGCTTCCAGGGCCGGGGCCGCGACCAACCAGGCGTCGAGCTCAGCGAGCGCGCGTTCGCCCATCAGCCGCTTCTTCGCCCGGCCGCGTTCCTTAGCGCCCAGCCGGTGGCCGTCCTCAGCCCGTTTCGGCGGCTCCAGCGGCGGCAGCAGGCCGTAGTTGATGTTCATCGGCTGGAACGAGCCCTTGCCGGCGTCCAGGTGCCCGCCGGTGATGTGGCCAGCCAGGGCGCCCAGGGCGGTCGTCGGCGGCGGCGCGCCGAGCACACGGCCGAGCCGTTCGGCCGCGGCGAAGCGCCCGGCCAGCAGGCCCACCGCGGCGCTCTCCACATAGCCCTCGACCCCGGTGACCTGGCCGGCGAACCGCAGGCGCGGGTCGGCCTTCAGCCGCAGCTGGGCGTCGAGCAGCCGCGGGCTGTTGAGGAAGGTGTTGCGGTGCAGGCCGCCGAGCCGGGCGAACACGGCCTTCTCGAGGCCCGGGATCATGCGGAAGACCTCGCTCTGGGCGCCGTGCTTCAGCTTGGTCTGGAAGCCCACCATGTTCCACAGGGTGCCCAGCGCATTGTCCTGCCGAAGCTGCACGACCGCCCAGGCCTTCTCGTCCGGCCGGTGGGCGTTGGTCAGGCCGACCGGCTTCATCGGCCCGTGGCGCGGGGTCTCGCGGCCGCGCTCGGCCATCACCTCGATCGGCAGGCAGCCGTCGAAATAGGGCACGTGCTCCCAGTCCTTGAACTCCGCCTTCGGACCGGCCAGCAGGGCGTCGATGAAGGCCTCGTACTGCGCCTTGTCCATCGGGCAGTTGATGTAGGCCTGGGCCTCGCCGCCGGGCCCTTCCTTGTCGTAGCGCGACTGGCGCCAGCAGACGTCCATGTCGATGGAGTCCAGGTGCACGATCGGGGCGATGGCGTCGAAGAAGGCGAGCTGATCCTCGCCGGTCAGCGTCAGGATCGCCTCGGCGAGCGCCGGCGAGGTGAGGGGCCCGGTCGCCACCACCACGCTGTCCCAGTCGGCGGGCGGCAGGCCGGCGACCTCCTCGCGTTCGATGCTCACCAGGGGGTGGGCTTCCATCCGCGCGGTGACGGCCTGGGCGAAGCCCTCGCGGTCGACGGCCAGCGCCCCGCCGGCGGGCACCTGGTGCGCGTCGCCGCAGGCCAGGATCAGCGATCCCATCCGCCGCATCTCCGCGTGCAGCAGGCCCACGGCGTTGCCCGCCCAGTCGTCGGCGCGGAAGGAGTTGGAGCAGACCAGCTCGGCCAGCTGGTCGGTCTGGTGGGCGTCGGTGCCGCGCACAGGGCGCATTTCATGCAGCACCACGGGCACGCCGGCCTCGGCGATCTGCCAGGCGGCCTCGCAGCCGGCGAGCCCGCCGCCGATCACATGCACAGGTTTGGTCGTCATCCGTGGCTAACTAGCAACGTTACGGCCGGATCGCGAGCGGGGCCTTGCGCAGGGGCCGGCCGAGCCCGACTTTGCAGCCGAAGGGGCGCTCGATTCGTTCTTCTGAACGTGTCGCGCCAAGGGATGGGAATGACGCCGTTTTCTGCGACCGAGGCAGGTCTGGAGGGCTTTCGGATCACGCGCGAGAATCCCAAGGCGTTCGCGCTTTGGGTGACTTTCTCGTTTTTGGTGAGCGTGCTGGGAGCGATCGTCACCGTCAGCATGCCTGCCGAGGTCAGGACGGCGCTCGAGACCTTGCGCGCGGATCAGACGCCGGATGCGCACCAGCTGCTCGAGGCGCTGATCGCCGCGGCGCCGCTTCTGGTCTTCGGCCTGACGATCCAGTGCGTGATGGCCGCCGCCGTCTACAGGATCATCTTCCGGCATGACGACGTGAGGTTCGGCTACCTGAGGCTCGGGCTCGACGAGCTTCGACTGATGGCTCTGACGCTTCTGTTCCTGTTGCTGGTGATCGGCTTGCTCGTCGTCGTGACCGTCGCCGCCGGCCTGGTGATGGCGGTGGTGTCCGCCGCGGGCGCGCCGCTGGCCATCTTCATCGGCGCGGTCGTCGAGCTGTTCGCGATCGGCCTGGTGGTCCACATCCTGGTCCGGCTTTCGTTGGCGCCGGTCATCACCTTCGCGGAACGGCGCATCGCGCTCTTCGAGTCCTGGAAGCTGACCCACGGCCACTTCTGGCGCCTGTTCCTGGCCTATCTGCTGGCCGCCTTCTGCATCGTGCTCATCACGCTGCTGGCCTTGATCCTCTTCGTCACGCTGGCGTTCATCTATCTGACGATCACCGGCGGCTCCTATTCCGACATCTCCGCCATCATGCACCCGGATGAGACCGCCTACAGCTCCTACTTCAACCCCGGGATGATCGCCTACATGTTGGTCGGCAGCGTGATCACCGCGCTCTGGTACGCGGTGATCGCCGCCCCCGGCGCGTGGGCTTACCTGAAGTTGCATGGCGACCCGCCGGCCGGCCATTGAGCGCGGGCCGGAAGGACAGCTAGGGTCCGGTTGCATTCCCATGGAGCGCGCATGACCGCTTTCTCCGCGAGCGACGCGGCGCTGGAGGGGTTCAACCTGATCCGGCGCCAGTGGCGCGTCGTGCTGGGCTGGGCGGGGTTCAACCTGCTGGCGCTGATCATGCTGGTGGTGGTCACCGTGGTGCTGGGCGTGGTGGCGGCCACCGTCAGCGGCGGGAGCCGGGGCGCGGCGGCGACGCTCGTGACCCTGAGCGCCGGGCTCGGTGGGCTGGTGCTGCAGGCGATCGTCGCCGGCGGCGTGTTCCGGCTCGAGACGCGCCCGGACGAGCCCGCCTTCCTGCATCTGCGGCTGGGACGCGACGAGCTGCGGCTGGTCGTGGTGTGGCTGGTGACCATCACCGCCGCCTGGGCGATCTGGTGGGTTGCAAGGTCGGTCGGCGAGGCGGCGGGCCGCGGCGGCTTCTGGATCGGTCTCTTGTTCTTTGCCGGCGGGGTCTATCTGGCGCTCCGGTTCGCGCTGGCCGCGCCGGTCAGCTTCGTCGAGCGACGGATCGATTTCCCGCGCGCCTGGCGGCTGACGCGGGGACATGTCCTGGCGCTCCTCGGGATGACCGCCCTCAGCTTCTGCCTCATCGCGCTCTTGATGGTGACGGTGATGGTGGCGCTCGCCCTGGTCGCCGCCGGCGTCGGCGGGCTCGATGCAGTCGGTGGGCTGTTCGGCGGCGGCGCCGAAGCGCTCAGGCGCCACCCGGGCGTCTACGCCCTGGAGTTCGCCGTCCAGATCGTCCTGACCCCGATCCTATGGGTGCTCGGCGTCACCCCGCTGATCGCCGCCTACCGCGCGCTGGCGGCGCCGGCGGCCTGACCTAAGCTATGAACCGAACACTCCTTCTCCCCCTGCGGGAGAAGGAAGGCGTGCTACTGCCGCGGCGGGCGAGCCTAGGCCCGCTTCCTCACCACGCCGCGGCGCTGGCGGTGGCGTTCGAGGAGGTCGGCGAGGTAGCGGCCGGTCCAGCTCTTCGGGTTGGCGGCGACCTGCTCAGGCGTGCCCGAGGCGACGATCTCGCCGCCGCCGTCGCCGCCTTCGGGGCCGAAGTCCACCAGCCAGTCGCCGGTCTTGATGACGTC
>JAQGIJ010000189.1 GCA_028291285.1 Phenylobacterium sp.
CGACGTTGAAGCGCTTCAGGTCGCGCCCCGCGAGCACCGTGCCTTGCGGCACCTTGGCGCTCAGCGGATTGACCCGCTGGCCGTTGCGCCAGATCTCGTAGTGCAGGTGCGGACCGGTGGCGAGGCCCGTCGCGCCGACGTAGGCGACCAGCTGGCCCTGCTTGACGTGGACGCCCGGCCGGATGCCCTTGGCGTAGCGGGAGATGTGGCCGTAGCCGGTGTCCCACGCCCCGGTGTGATGGATCCGCAGCCAGTTGCCGTAGCCGCCCTTGCGGCCCGCCTCGACCACGACCCCGTCGCCGGCGGCGAGGATCGGCGTGCCCGTGCCGGCGCCGAAATCGATGCCCTGGTGAGCACGCGTGTAGCCCAGGATCGGGTGCTTCCGCATCCCGAACAGCGAGGTGATGTGCGCCCCGTCGATCGGGGTGCGCAGCAGGAAGCCTTTGATGTTCTTGCCGAACTGGTCGAAGTACTCGACATCCCCGTGCGGCCGCTCGAAGCGGTAGAATTTGACCCCGTGCAGCTCGGCGTATTCCAGCTCGCCGGTCTGCACCGTCTTGCCGCTCTCGGTGACCTTGCGGTCGAAGACCAGCCTGAACGCGTCGCCGGGCTGGATGTCGCGCTCGAAGTCGAGCTTGTGCGCGAAAAGCTTGACCACCTGGGCGGTGATCACCGGCGTCGCACCCAGCTTCTCGGCGGTTTCGTAGAGCGAGCCTTCGATGCGGCCGTTGGCGGCCACGGTGTCGTCGCGGATCGCCTCGTCCATCTGCTTCAGCTTCAGGGCGCCGTCGAAGCTGCGCGACAGGGTGAGTTGGCTCGCCGGGCCGGTGCGCAGCGACAGGCTGACCAGCTGGGCCTGGCCGCCCTGGGCCGCTGGCGGCGACATGGCCGCCTGGAAGGCGAGCCCGGCCTTGATGTGCACCGTGTCCATCGCCTCGGCCAGCGCCTTGACCACCTGCCGGGCCTCGCCGGGCGCGACCCCGGCGCGCTGGACGGCGGCCTCGAAGGTCTCTCCGCGCAGGATCTGCACCGGGACGATCTGCGGCCCGGCGGGCGCGGGCTTGGCCTGCGGCTGGGCGGCGGTGAGCGGCTGCGGCTTGGTGGTCGCGGCCGTTCCCACGGTGCGGGCGGGATGGGCCATGTGCGCGGCCGTGGTCCAGCCCAGCACGAAGGCGACGCCGACGGCGCTCACGCCGAGCAGTCGCGGCCGGCTGGCCAAGGACAGAAGTCGCAGCCCGAAGTCCCGCATCATGCCTCCACGCTTAAATGGTCGAGCTTAAGCCTGCGCTCACGGTCATGGTTGCTGACCGCGTGAGCTCAGGCGGCGGGAGGATGACCTGGAAGCTGGCGGCTCGCCCTGGCGCGATTTGTCACGCTTGGCCGGCAGGGACCTAAATCAGGGTGAGGGCGAGCTCCGCGGGGCGACAGAGAGCGGCGCCCTTCGGGGTGGAGACGATCGGCCGGTTCACCAGGATCGGGTCCAGGATCATGGCCGCGATGATCGCCTCGTCGGAGGTGGCCGGGTCGGTAAGCCCCAGCTCGTCGGCCTTGGTGCCCTTCACACGCAGGATGTCGTGGGCCGAGACGCCCATGCGTTCGATCAGCGCCTGCAGCTGCTCGCGGGTCCAGCCGGTCTTCACGTACTCGACGACCTTGGGCTCGAGGCCCTTCTCGCGCAGGAGGGCCAGGGTGTTGCGCGAAGTGCCGCAGTTCGGGTTGTGGTAGATGACGACGTCGCTCATGCGCCGGGCTTTAGCCGAAAAGCCGGCCGATCACCAAGTGAGCGTGCGGCTGCCGGTCGCCAGGGCCTCGCCGGAGAGGCCGAGGCCCATGATCGCGGGCGGCGCCGGCCGCGGCGGGGCGACGCCGGCCGGCCAGCCGTCCAGGCCGACGGCGTAGCGTAAGCGCAGCGCGCCCGGCCCGGCCGGGCGGATCGTCAGCGTCAGGCCCGCGGCCGGCGGCGCGGCCCAGGCCACCTTGGTCCAGCGACCCGGCGCGAGCGCCAGGTCCGCGGGCGCCGAGCCCACGCCGACCAGTCGCGAAGGCGTGTCGGGGGAAAGCTGCAGGGCCAGGGTGCGGGCGCCCGGCGGCGCGGTGACCGTCAGCCGCAGGAGGCCGTCGGCGCCCCGGGCGAGCACGATCGCGGGCGGCGGGACCGCGGCCAGCCGCGCCGGGGCTGCATCCACGGCGGCATCCCAGGCCCAGTGGCGGAACGGCGCGATCCGCCCGCCGTCCGCCTGCAGCACGGCGTCGGACCAGGCGGTGCGCAGGTCCGGCCGGGCGATCCGCCAGGCGCGGCCGGCGTCCTGGTCCAGCTGGTAGGCGACGAAGGAGGCCTGCGGATGGCGGTCGCTCCATGGGCTCGTCAGCCGCACGACCGCGACCAGCGCCAGGCCGGCGAGGATCAGGGCGCGGCCGGGCAGGCGGGCGGGCGGCGCGCCGGCCTCGGGCTGCGCCAGCGGCCAGAGCGTCACGGTCGCCATCAGCAGCGGCAGGCAGAGGAGCTCGGGCAGGCCGACGACGACGATGATCAGATGGGCGTGCACACCGGCCCAGGCCGCGCCCAGGGCGGCGATCACGGCCAGCGCCGCCAGCCGGCTGCGGCGCTGGTCGGCGGCCAGGTCGCTGGCGGCGGCGGCGATGGCGCCCAGGACCAGCGGCCAGGCGAGCACATAGGCGGTGAGCGGGGCTGCGATCTGCGCGGCCGTCGCCGCGGCCAGCCCCAGCAGCAGCACGCCCGCCCAGGCGCCCGGCCGGCTGATCGGCCCGCGGCCGAGCGACAGCGCCAGCGCAGCCGCGGCGAGCCCGCTCGCCACGCCCACCACGTCCAGTCCGCGGG
>JAQGIJ010000190.1 GCA_028291285.1 Phenylobacterium sp.
CGCCCAGCGCTACGAGTCGCTCAGCTACCAGGAGGTCCTGGCCAAGGACCTGCGCGTCATGGACGCCTCGGCCATCAGCCTGATGCGCGACAACCAGATCCCCATCGTGGTCTTCTCGATCCGCGAAAGGGGCAATTTCCTGAAGGTCTTGAGGGGCGAAGGCGTCTACACCACCATCGCCTGACGCCTGAAGAGCTGCGAACGAATAGGGAGAAAAGTCCCATGGCCACCGCCGAGAAGCCGGTGCTTTCGAAATACAAGGACCGCATGGACAAGGCGGTCGGCATGCTGAAGGAGGAGTTCGCCTCGCTCCGGACCGGCCGCGCCTCGGCCAACCTGCTCGACCAGGTCCACGTCGAAGCCTACGGCTCCAGCGTGCCGATCACCCAGGTCGCGGCGGTCAACGTGCCCGAGCCCCGGATGATCAGCGTGAACGTCTGGGACCGTGGCCTGGCGGTCTCGGTGGAGAAGGCGATCCGCAACGCGGGCCTGGGCCTCAATCCCATCGTCGACGGCCAGAACCTGCGCATCCCGATCCCGCCGCTCACCGAGGAACGCCGCAAGGAGATCGCCAAGGTCGCCAGCAAGTACGCCGAGCAGCAGCGTGTGGCGATCCGCAACATCCGCCGCGACGCCAACGACGACCTGAAGAAGGCCGAGAAGGACGGCGCCATCAGCCAGGACGAGCTGAAACGCATGGAACACGACGTCCAGAAGCTCACGGATGAGGCGATCAGGCGCGTCGACGAAGCCTTGAAAATCAAAGAACAAGAGATCATGCACGTTTAGTCGTGCGAGCGTCCCCGCGCGGTTTGAGGAACCAACGACGCCCATGGCCGCCCAAAACGAAAGTCCGTCTGCGGGCCCCCACGGCGAGGGCGCCGAGGCTGATCGGCCGCTGCACGTGGCCGTGGTGATGGACGGCAACGGCCGCTGGGCGAAGCGGCGCGGCCTGCCGCGCTCGCTGGGCCATCGCGCCGGCGTGGAGGCGCTGAAGCGCACGGTGGCGGCCGCGCCGGAGCTCAACATCCGCTGGCTGACGGTCTTCGGCTTTTCCACGGAGAACTGGAGCCGTCCGGCGGCCGAGGTCGCCGAGCTGATGGCGCTGCCGAAGCGCTACTTCGAAAGCGACATCATCCGCCTCGAGCGCCAGGGCGTGCGCGTGCGCGTGATCGGCAGCCGCGAAGGCCTGTCGTCCGACCTCATCCGCATCATCGACGACGCCCAGGCGCGCACCGCGGACAACGACCGCTTCTTCCTCAACATCGCCTTCAACTACGGCGGCCAGGCCGACATCGTGGCCGCCGCGCGCCGCTTCGCCGAGGAGGTGGCCGCCGGCCGGGCGCGCCCCGCCGACCTCGACGCCAGCGCCTTCTCGGGCTTCGTGGCCACCGCCGGCTCACCGCCGCCGGACGTGATCATCCGCCCCTCGGGCGAGCAGCGGCTCTCCAACTTCCTGCTCTGGGAGGCGGCCTACGCCGAGCTCGTCTTCCAGGACGTGCTGTGGCCCGATTATGGCGCCGAGCACCTGCAGGCGGCCCTCGAGGCGTTCGCAGGCCGCGAACGCCGTTACGGAGCAGTGATGGCCGATGACGTCCTTGCCGCAGGCTTGGCGCTTCGACTGGTCCAACCTGGGCTTGCGGGTCGCCTCGGCCGTCGTGCTTGTGCCCGCCGTCGTGGCCGCGGTGATGGTCGACCTGTCGTGGCCCTTCCTGGTGCTGATCTCCATCGGGGTGGCGGTGCTGGCCATCGAATGGGGCGGGATGAGCGCCCCGCGCGCGCCGGTGCGGGTCTCCGCCGCGGTGAGCGCCGCGGTGCTGGCGCCGGTGTTCCTCACCCACCTGCATCATCCGGTCTGGGCGTGGGTGGCGATGGTCGTGGGCGCGCTGGCCTCGGCGCTGGTCGCCCGCGGCGTGGCCGAGCGGCCGGCGGACGCGGCCTTCGGGGTGATCTACCTCGCGCCCGCGGCCATCTGCCTGGCCTGGCTGCGCGGCACCAACCAGGGCCCCTGGTGGACGCTGATGCTGCTGCTGGTGACCTGGGCGGCCGACATCGGCGCCTTCGCCGTCGGCAGCGTGCTGAAGGGGCCGAAGCTCTGGCCGCGGTTCTCGCCGAACAAGACCTGGTCCGGCTTCATCGGCGGCCTCGCCGCCGCCATGGCCACCGGGACCCTGATGACCGCGCTCTCCGCCTTCCGTCTGAACCTGTGGGCCGCAGCCCTGATCGGGCTCGTCGTGGGGTTCGCCACCATGGCCGGGGACCTCTGGGAATCGGCGCTGAAGCGGCGCTTCGGGGTGAAGGATTCCGGCGACCTGATCCCCGGTCACGGCGGGCTGCTGGACCGGGTGGACGGACTCATGTTCGCCGTTGTCGTGATGGCGCTGGCGCGCCTCGCCAATCATTGGGGATGGGGCCATTGAACCTGCCACGTAAGGTCTCCGTCCTGGGCTCCACGGGCTCGGTGGGCGTCTCCACCCTGGATCTCTTCGAGCAGGCGCGCGTCGAGGTGGAGGTCACCGCGCTGGTCGCCGGCCGCAACGCCGACAAGCTGGCCGAGCAGGCGCTGCGCTGGCGCCCGCAGATCGCCGTGGTGGAGGACGAGCGCGCGCTGCCGCGCCTGCGCGAGCGGCTGGCCGGCAGCGGCATCGCGACCGCGGCGGGCGCTGCGGCGGTGACCGAGGCGGCGACGCGCGAGACGCAGTGGGTGATGTCCGCCATCGTTGGCTTCGCCGGCCTTGCCCCGACGCTCGCCGCCGCCCGCACCGGCGCGGTGATCGCGCTGGCCAACAAGGAGAGCCTGATCTGCGCCGGGCCCGAGCTGCTGCGCACCGCCAAGCGCGCCGGCGGGGCGGTGATCCCGGTCGATTCCGAGCACTCGGCCATCTTCCAGGTGTTCGAGCCGGAGAACGCGGCTCAGGTCAGCCGCCTGATCCTGACGGCGTCCGGCGGGCCGTTCCGGGAATGGAGCTGCGAGCAGATGGCCAAGGCGACACGCGAACAGGCGCTGGCGCATCCGAACTGGAACATGGGCGCCAAGATTTCGGTCGATTCCGCCACCATGATGAACAAGGGCCTGGAGGTGATCGAGGCCGCCTACCTGTTCTCCATGCCCCCGGAGCGCGTTGACGTCTTGGTCCATCCGCAATCGATCGTGCACAGCCTGGTGGAATATGCCGACGGCTCGACGCTGGCGCAGCTCGGGCCCCCGGACATGCGTGCGCCGATCGCCTGCGCCTTCGCCTGGCCCGACCGCTTGCCGTGGCCGGCCGAGCGGCTGGACCTGGCGCGGATCGGGCAGCTCACCTTCCAGGCGCCGGATCCGGGGCGCTTCCCGGCGCTGCGGATCGCCAAGGCGGCGCTGGAGGCGGGCGGCGGCGCGCCTGCGGCGATGAACGCCGCCGACGAGGTCGCGGTGGCGGCCTTCCTGGAGCGCAAGATCGGCTTCCTCGACATCGCCGCCGTTATCTCAGCGACCCTCGAGCGGATGGACGCGGAGGGCTGGGGCCGGCGCAACGAGGGCGATGTGCTGGAGGCCGCGCGGGCGACCGATGCGACCGCCCGCCGCGTGGCGCAGGAGGTCGCGAGCGGCCTTATGGCGTCGGCATGAGACGAGAGGAGTAGCGCCATGTTCGGTCTCTTGGAGGGCATTCTCCTCTACGTCCTGCCGATCCTGATCGTGCTGGGCGTCGTGGTGACG
This sequence comes from Phenylobacterium sp., assembly GCA_028291285.1. The sequence goes on from JAQGIJ010000190.1 coordinate 3,698, forward strand.
GTGCACGAGCTCGGCCACTTCCTCTCGGCGCGCGCCCTGGGCACCGAGGTGGAGCGCTTCTCCATCGGCTTCGGTCGCGCCATCGCCTCGTGGCGGGACAAGGCCGGCGTGGAGTGGCGGATCGGCTGCCTGCCGCTCGGCGGCTATGTGAAGTTCGCCGGCGACGACAATGCCGCCAGCGTGCCCGACCAGGCAGACCTCGACGGCCTGCGCCGCGAGATCGTGGCGCGGGAAGGGGAGGCGGCGCTCACGCGCTATTTCCATTTCAAGCCGCTCTGGCAGCGGGCGATCATCGTCGCGGCCGGCCCGGTGGCCAACTTCATCCTGGCGATCGTCATCTTCGCGGGCCTGCTGTTCGTGTTCGGCGAGCCGCTGGCGCCGGCCCGGGTGGACGCCATCCGGCCGAGCTCGCCGGCGGCCCGGGCGGGCTTCCAGGTGGGCGACGTGGTGGTCCGCGCCGATGGCAAGCGGATCGACGGCTTCGGCGCCCTGCAGATGATCGTGCTGCTGCACACCGGCACGCCGATCGACTTCGTGGTGCAGCGCGCGGGCGGCGAGGTTCCGCTGGTGGCCACGCCCGAGCGCGGCGTGATCATCGACCAGCTGGGCCATCAGCAGCACATGGGCACGCTCGGCATCGAGTACAAAGCCCGGCCGGGCGACCTGCAGATCCGCCGCTTCGGTCCGCTGCAGGCGGTCGGCGCGGGGGCCGGGCAGGCCTGGGATCGCGTCACCACCACGGTGCAGTACCTCGGCCGGCTGATCGTCGGACGCGAGACCGCCGAGCAGCTTTCCGGCCCGCTCGGCATGGCGCAGCTTTCGGGCGACCTGGCGAAGAAGACCGCGCAGGCCTCGCCGAACGCCGCCGCCTTCGCCGCCAACGCCGGCATCACCCTGCTCGAGCTGATCGCCAACATCTCGGTCGGCATCGGCTTCCTGAACCTGCTGCCGGTTCCGGTGCTCGACGGCGGGCACCTGCTCTTCTACGTCTTCGAAGCCGTCGCCCGCCGCCCTCTAACCGCCAAGGTTCAGGCCGCAGGGTACCGGCTAGGGCTTGCGCTGGTGCTCGGATTGATGTTGTTCGCGACCTGGAACGATCTGCAGCGCCTGCATGTGTTCAAACTCTTCGGGGCGCTAATCTCCTAGCGAACCACTCCTCCTAAACGGCTGATTCGATGCAAAGACACCGCGCTCGCAGCGCTGCGCTCTCCTCCGGCCTTGGCCTTTTGCTGGGAACGACCGCAATGGCCGCCCCGGGCCTGGCGCTGGCGCAGGACGCCGCTGCAGCCGCTGACGTGCAGGCGCCCGCCGCTCAGGCTGCGCCGGCGCCGGCTGCCCTGGCTCCAGCTGCGCCGGCTCCGGCTGCGCCAGCTTCCGGTGCGCCAGCTCCGGCGGCGCCGACCGAGGCTGCCCCCGCCGCGCCGGCGCCGGCCGTGCAGAGCGGCGTGGTGCGGCGCATCGAGGTGCGCGGCAACGAGCGGATCGAGCAGTCCACCGTCATCTCCTATCTTCCGATTCAGGCCGGCGAGACGGTCGATTCGGCGAAGATCGACCTGGCGCTGAAGACCCTGTTCCGCACCGATCTCTTCTCGGACGTGAAGATCGACTACCAGAACGACGGCACGCTTGTGGTCACCGTCGACGAGAACCCGATCATCAACCGGGTGCTATTCGAGGGGAACAAGGGGCTCAAGGAAGACAAGCTGAAGGACGAGGTGAGCGTGCGCCCGCGCGGCATCTTCACCCGCGCCAAGGTTCAGTCGGACGTCGCCCGCATCGTCGAGCTCTACCGCCGCTCCGGCCGGATCTCGGCCAACGTCACCCCGCAGATCGTCCAGTTGCCGCAGAAACGCGTCGACCTGATCTTCAAGATCGACGAAGGCCCCAAGAGCGGCATCCTGCGGGTCAACTTCCTGGGTAACAAAGCCTACTCGGACAACGACCTGCGCGATGTCGTGGTGACCGAGCAGTCGCGCTGGTACAAATTCTTCTCCAACAACGCCAACTACGACCCCGACCGGCTGGAGTACGACCGCGAGCAGCTGCGGAAGTTCTATCGCAACCGCGGCTTCTACGACTTCCGCGTGGTCTCGGCCGTGGCGGAGTTCGCTCCCGACAAGAACGGCTTCGCCGTCAACTACACCCTCGAGGAGGGCCGGGAGTTCAAGTTCGGCAAGATCACCGTGGAGACCGAGCTCAAGAAGCTCAATCCCGACGTGCTGCGCGCGCTGATCCCGATCCGGAGCGGGCAGCTCTACGAAGACCAGAAGATCGAGCAGTCCACCGACGCGCTGACCTTCGCCGCCGGCGCGGCCGGCTTCGCCTTCGTCGACGTGCGTCCGCGCTACACGCCCAACCGGCAGACCGGCGCCATCGACGTCACCTTCGATGTGAAGGAAGGGCCGCGCGTCTACGTCGACCGCATCGACATCGTCGGCAACACCCAGACCCTCGACTACGTCATCCGGCGCGAGATGAACCTGGTCGAAGGCGACCCCTACAACCGCGCCCTGGTCGACCGCTCTAAGAACCAGATCAAGGCGCTGGGCTTCTTCAAGGACGTCGACATCACCGAGATCCCCGGTTCGGCGCCCGACCGCACCGGCCTACAGGTGAAGATCACCGAGCAGCCCACCGGCGAGTTCTCGTTCAGCGCCGGCTACTCCTCGGTGGACCAGCTGGTGATCGATCTCGGCGTGACCCAGCGCAACTTCCGCGGCCGCGGCGAGGACGTGCGCGCCCGGGTGTCGCTGGGCTCGATCCGGCAGCAGGTGGACCTCGGCTTCACCGAGCCGCGGTTCCTGGGCCGCGACCTGGCCGCCGGTGTCGACCTCTACTACTACCGCTACGACCTGACGCAGTACTCGGACTACAAGACCACCTCCGTTGGCACTAATTTCCGGTTGAACTTCCCGCTGAGCCTGAATTCCCGCGGTTCGCTGATCTACACGCTGCGCACGGACAACGTGCAGATCGGCAATACGCTGTGCGATCCGGCGAACCAGCTGGTCTCCTCCGCGCTCTGCTCGCAGCGCGGCCAGTTCCTCACCTCGCTGGTCGGCTACGGCTACAGCTTCGACCACCGCAACGATCCGGTGAATCCGACCCGGGGCTTCTACGGCCAGTTCAACCAGGACTTCGCCGGTGTCGGCGGCGACGTGAAGTACATACGCACCGAGGGTCAGGGCGGCTGGTACCACGGCTTCACCAAGGCCTTCGTGCTCAGCGTCACCGGCTCGGCGGGCTATGTGGGCGGCTGGGGCGGCGACCACGTCCGCATCAACGACCGCTTCTTCAAGGGCGGCGACACCTTCCGCGGCTTCCAGATCGCCGGCATCGGCCCGCGCGACACGACGCTCGGCCGCAGCGACGCGCTGGGCGCCAAGGCCTACGCCATCGGCACCGTGGAGCTCACCGTGCCGACCTTCCTGCCCGAGCAGTACGGGATCAGGGCGGCGCTGTTCAGCGACTTCGGCACGGCAGGCCTGCTGGACAGCACGGACAAGGCCTTGAACGGCCAGCTGGTCAATCCCGCCGACCCGACCCAGGGCACGGTCACCATCCGCGACGACTTGGCGCTTCGCGCTTCGGCCGGTCTCAGTGTCTTCTGGCGCTCGCCGATGGGGCCGATCCGCTTCGACTTCAGCCAAGTTTTGGCGAAAACCACTTACGACAAGACGGAACTTTTCCGTTTCTCCACAGGGACCAGGTTCTAGACTCCATGACCATGAAGACACTGGCGCTCGCCGCCTGCGCCGGCGCTGCTGCGCTCGCCTACGGCGCCACCGCGCTTGCTCAAGCCGCCGCACCCGCGGCCGCCGCGCCCGCCATCACCTACGGAGCGCCGATCAACGGCCTCTGCACCCTGTCCCTCGACGGCGCCGTGGGCGCCTCGACGGTCGGCAAGTACGTCGACACCCGCCTCGGGCAGATCGGCGCCCAGGTGAACGCCGAACTCAGCGGAGAGAAGGGCGCCATCGACACCGAGGCGCGGACGCTGGAAGGCCAGCGCGCCACCGTCGACCAGAACACCTTCGAGCAGCGCGCCGCGGCCCTGCAGGTGCGTGAGAACGCCCTGGAGCGGAAGGCGCAAATGCGCGAGCGCGAGATGCAGGCGACCCAGCAGCAGGCCGTCGGCCGGGTGCTCAACGAGATGAAGCCGCTGATCGCCCAGGCGGCGCAGCAGAAGAACTGCGCGATCCTGCTCGATCGCAGCTCGGTCGTGATGGTGAACCCGGCCATGGACATCACGCCTGCCGTGGTGACCGCGCTCAACGGCAGGCTCACCCAGTTCGCCTTCGAGCGCACCCGGCTCGACCAGCCGCAGGCGGGCGCCGCGCCGCCGGTGACGCAGACGCCGTCGCAGGCGCCTGCCCGTCCCGCCACCCGCAAATAGACCTGCCAGCGCGGATCGCCGCACGCACGTCATGCCCGATCCGCGATTCTTTGAAGAGCTTGGCCCCGTCCTGCTCGGGCGCCTGGCGGCCGCCGCCGGGGCCGAGCTGACCGAGCCGGCGGCCGCCGCCCGGCCGATCCGGGCCGTGGCCATCCTCAGCCGCGCCGGACCGGAGACGGTCACCTTCCTCGCCGACCGCAGGCATGCCGACACCCTCGCTGGGAGCCGCGCAGGGGCCTGCTTCGTCACGCCGAAGGACGCTGGGGCGCTGCCCGCCGGCTGCGTGGCGCTGCTGACGCCCACACCGCAGGCCGCCTATGCGGCGGCGGCCCAACGCCTGCACCGCCCCAGGGCCGCGGGCGTGCAGGCCATCGCTGCCGACGTGCGGCTGGCGGATGGGGTGCGGCTCGCGCCCGGCGTGGTGATCGGGCCCGGCGTCCAGATCGGCTCCAGGACGGAGATCGGCGCGAACACGGTGATCGGGCCGGGTGTCACCATCGGCCGCAACTGCCAGATCTCGGGCCAGGTGACGATCGGCTTCGCCATGATCGGCGACCGGGTGAAGATCCTCGCCGGCGC
>JAQGIJ010000192.1 GCA_028291285.1 Phenylobacterium sp.
ACGCCACAGCCTCGTTGGACCTTGACCTCAGATAGGGTCGCCGGTGCGGTCCGTCGAGGCCGCCCGCGGGCCTATCGGCTCGCCCGGAAGCGGCCGTGCGGCCGTCCGCCCCAGACGACGGCCTTCAGGCCCGCCTCGCTCGCGTTCGTGGCGGCGTCGGAGGCGTTGGCCGCCACGTCCGCGCTGTCGGCGGATGCGGCGTCGGCGGCCGCGGCGAGCTCGATCTTCGCCGCCATCGCTTCGCGCTTGGCCCTGGGGATATTGGAGACATAGGCGGTGCGCACACCGCGCGGGATCCGCTGGGCGGCCTTCAGCGGCAGGTCGGCCTCGGTGGCGAAGCGGCGGCCCAGGAACAGCTCGGGGTTGAGCGGCCGGCCCTTGCGGTCGCGGATCTCGAAATGCAGGTGCGAGCCGGTGGAGGTTCCGGTGGAGCCGGTCTGGCCAATCGGCTGGCCGGCCTTGACGGCGACGCCGGGCCGGATCTGCGGCAGGTATTCGGCCAGATGGCCGTAGCGGCTCGTCAGGCCGGCGGCGTGCTTGATCTCCACGAAGCGGCCGTAGCCCGGGTCGGTGGCCATGCGGGTGACGACCCCGTCGGCGGCGGCCAGCACCGGGACGCCGGCGGGCGCGGCGATGTCCACGCCGGCGTGCAGCCGACCGGACTCCTCCCAGGGCAGCTGGCGAAGGCCGAATGGCGAGATCACCGGATAGCCGGGCTCGGGCTGCTGGAAGGCGACCAGCGCCGGCGGCAGGGCGGGAGCCGCGGCGATCGCCGGGGCGGCCGGCAGCGCATGCGCCAGGCGGGGCCGGTCGGGCTGGCTGCGCTCGAGCCGCGGCAGGGCTGCGTCCGCCACCGTGATCAGGCCGAGCGCCAGGCTTGCGCCGATCGCCGCGTCCACCAGCCAGTGCCGCGCACGCCCGCTACGCCCCCCGGGTGTGTCCGTCACGCCGACAACTCCCAGACTGTTTGCACGCGCCCCAAGCCCGCGCCGGGCACGGACATGGTTAACGGCGAAGTGCTCTAGGGGAAAATCGCCGCCTGTCCACCCTCTAATCTCAGGAAATGGGCGGCTCGACGGAACCGGCGTGGCCGATGTTAAGCCCGCCGGGCCTTGTTCTTTGAAGAAGGCCGAAAGATCTGCAGTCGCCGCGCAGGCCGCTGCGCCGCCGCCTCAGTGGGCGTCGCCGCCGCGCAGCAGGAAGACGCCGAGCGCGATCACCACGGCGCCGGTGATCGCCGCGCCCACGAAGCCGGTCCCGGTGCAGAACCACAGCGTCAGGAACAGCACCGCCGCGCCAATGATCAGCGAGCCCCACTTACTCATGGCCATGACGCGCTGATAGGTGGCGGCCTGCTCGTGGATGTCCATCTGGCCGCGGTGGTAGTCGGAAACCTGGTTGGCCATCGCCGGGATCTGCTCTCTGGGTCGGTACGTTGCGCGGGGTGCTACACGAGACCGCTGCGCCGCTCAAGCACGCCAGACGGCCAGCAGGGCGCGGATCGCCGCCACCAGCGCCAGTGGCTGGTCGATCATCACGTGGTGATGCGCATCCGGGATCTCGAACAAGAGGCCGTGCTCCGGGAAGGGGCTGGGCTCGCCGTGACGGATCCGCTCGGGAATGCGGCTGTGCTGGCCGTAGAGGTGGGCGATCGGCACGCCCACGTCGCGCTTCTGGCCGAAGAACTCGTCGCGCCCTTTACGCTCGAGCTTCTCCCACATGTCCGGATCGAACTTCCAGCTCCAGCCCTCGCCCGAGCCGTCCGGCCGCGGGAGCGGCTTGATGCCGTTGCGGGCGATGTGGTCGACGATGAACAGGTTCTCCGCCGGCTGCGGCGGCATCAGCCGGAAGCGCGAGAGCGCCGCCTGCAGGGTGGGATAGATCCGCGTCGGCCGCTGCTCGGGCGGCAGCGCGCGGATCGCCTCCAGCCGCCGCTGCCGTTCGGCGGCGATCTCCGGCGGCGGGCCGCCGAAGCCGGCGTCGATGACGATCGCCGAATGCAGCCGCTCCGGGTGGGTGGCCGCCACGTAGAAGACCTGGCCGCCGCCGAACGAGTGGCCGATGTAGACCGGCTTGCGGCCGCCCTCGTGCAGGCCGGTCGCCTGCGCCACGTCCTCGGCGTCCGCGGCGAAGTCGTCGAACCCGTATTGGTCGCGCCAGTCGGAATCGCCCATGCCGGCGAGCGACATGGCCGTGACCCGGTAGTCCGCCGAGAAGAACGGCGCGATGAAGCTCCACCAGTAGGCATGCGCGCTGTTGCCGTGGACGAACAGCAGGCCGGGCTTGCCGCGCTCGCCCCAGGTCAGCACCTCGAGGCGCCCGCGCGGGGTGGCCACGAAGCCGCGCTCGGGCTTGTCGGCCATGGCGGCGTGGAACCAGGCGGGCGCCGGCGGCGGCTCGCCGCGGAACCGCGCCAGCGGCTCGCGGATCTCCGGCGGCAGGTCGGCGCGGGTGTAGGGCAGGTCGTCGTAGCTCGGCCTCACCACCGGGGGCCGCGCGCCCGTTCGATTCGCCATCTCAGCCCCGCATCCGGGCGTGGATGGCCGGATCCATCTCGATCATCTTGAAGACGCCGGTGCCGGTCATGATGGTCCGGTCGCCGCACCAGAGTTGGCCGCGGGTCGTATAGAGGTCGCCGTCGCGGGCGATCAGCTCGCTGGCCGCCTCCACCCACTCGCCCATCTTCGCGCCCGAGAGGAAGTCGGTGACCAGGCGCACGGTGACCCAGCCCCAGCCCTCCGGCTTCTCGCCCACGTGGCCCCAGGCCATGTCGGCCAGGCTCACCAGCATGCCGCCGTGGCAGTTGTTGAGCCCGTTGGCGTGGTGCTCCTCGACCCGGAAGCCGATGGTGCAGCCGCCGCCGGCGTCCTGCCGGCGATAGAAGGGCCCGACCGTGCGGCCGAAGCCGCGCTGCCAGGGATCCATCACGTACCCGGGCGGAGCGTGTGCGGCTTGGGCGTCGTTGAGGGCGTCGGACATGCGAGCTTCGTGACTAGACGCCGTGGAATTTTTGGCAAGGCGCCGTAGCGCGAGCTAGCTGCCGGCGGCCGGCGATGCCTCGCGTATTAGCGCCGTCCGCTCCTCGGCGTTCAGAACCCGCCAGCGGCCCTCCGGCAGGTCGCCGAGCCTCAAGGGTCCGATGCGGACGCGGAACAGGTCGGCCACGTGCAGGCCGACGAGCTCGCACATCCGCCGGATCTGCCGGTTGCGGCCTTCCTGCAGGACGAAACGCAGCGTCTGCGGCCCAAGCTGGGTGATCTTCGCCCTGCGCAGCTGCCGGCCGTCGAGCTGCAGGCCGTGGCGCAGCAAGGCCAGCTTCTTCTCCGTCACCTGGCCGCTCACGCCCACCAGGTACTCCTTCTCCAGCTCCGAGGCCGGGCCGATGATCGCCTTGGCGAGCACCCCGTCGTCGGAGAGCAGCAGCAGGCCGCGGCTGTCCATGTCCAGCCGGCCGAGCGGGGCGAGGCTGGTCTTGGCGTCAGGGATCACCAGGCTCTCGCCCACCAGCGCGGCGCGGGTCAGCAGCCGCACCGCCGGCACCTGCACTCCTTCCGGCTGGGCCGAGACCACGCCCACCGGCTTGTGCAGCATCACGCTCAGGCTCGCCTGCAGCTCGGCCTGCGCCGCGTCGGCCAGGGTCAGCGTCTGGCCTGGGTGGATCTTGCGCCCGACGTCCTCGACCCGCTCGCCGTCGATCGAGACCAGGCCGCGGGCGATCAGGTCCTCGGCCTCGCGCCGCGAGCATACGCCGCTCTGCGCCAGCCAGCGGTTCACCCGCTGCGGCTCGGCTTCTTCGTAGCGGCGGGTCCAGGGCATGCGGCTCCATGCTATCTCCGCTCGCGACCGCGCAAGCGGGAATGAGCGGAGCGGGCGCTTGCAGCAGTACGACGTGGTGGTGGTGGGCGCGGGGGCGGCGGGGCTGATGTGCGCCATCGAGGCCGGCAAGCGCGGCCGGGCCGTGCTGGTCCTCGACCACGCCAAGGCGCCCGGCGAGAAGATCCGCATCTCCGGTGGCGGACGCTGCAATTTCACGAACATCCGGACCGCGCCGGAGGCGTTCGTTTCGGAGAACCCCCGGTTCTGCATCTCGGCGCTGCGCCGCTACCGGCCCGCCGACTTCATAGCCCTCGTCGAGCGGCACGGCATCGCCTGGCACGAGAAGACGCTGGGGCAGCTCTTCTGCGACGGCTCGGCGAGGCAGATCGTCGAGATGCTGCTGACGGAGCTGCGCGCGGCGGGCGGCGAGCT
>JAQGIJ010000244.1 GCA_028291285.1 Phenylobacterium sp.
CGGCGGATCGGCGTCCATCACCATGCGCATCATGGTGGGCGGCAGGCTGGCCGTGGCGGGCCGGTGACGGCGCACGGCGTCGAGCCAGCCTTCGACCGTGAACTTCTCGAGCAGGGCGACCGAGCCGCCGCGGGCCGCCGCGCCCGAGACGGTCAGCGCGCCGGCGATGTGGGCCAGCGGCGAGTACTGGATGGCGACGGAGCCGTCGTTGCGCGGTCCGCTGGCGGTGAGGGTGGCGTACCAGCTGTCCCGGCGCAGCGGGATGCGCTTGGGCGCGCCGGTGGTGCCGCTGGTGCCCAGGACGATGGCGGTGTCGGCCGACGTCCGGCCCGCGAAGCCGGGTCGGCGCACCACCGCGACCGGCGCGTCCAGATCCGGCTGCAGGGCGATCACCGCGGCGGTGCGGTCGGCGTCCAGCAGCGCGGGCGTGAGGTCCTCGCGCAGGCCCACGAGGGCGGCGAGGTCGAGCTGCGCCACGTCGGCCGCCAGGGCGGCGTCGCTCTGGAAGGGGTTCAACGGCACGGCGCAGCGGTCGTCGGCGAGGATGGCGATCAGCGCGCAGGAGGGGCCCAGGCGGTTGCGGGCGACGAAGCCCACCCGGGCCGCTTCCGGAAGGCCCAGCGCGTCGAACGCCGCGCGCAGCGCGTTCACCGCCTCGGCGGCTTCAGGCCAGCTGGTCCAGGCGCCCCGCGCCTCGAAGGCCGGCCCGCGAGCTTCGGCCAGGGTGGTGCGGATCGCCAAGGCCAGGGCGCTGGGCGTGGTCGCCGGAGGCGACGCGCCGGCCGCGGTCCTGAGGTCTTCCATGCGCGTCTTCGCCCGTACGAGGTGGCCGCGGCGGGCGCGGTCCCGCCTAGTGCCCGGGATTATAGAGGCGGTGCGGCCGGCTGGTTCAGGGGATCGCTGCAGCGGCGCGTGCGGATTTGTCCTTGGTCGCCCACCGGGCGCGCTGGCGCTGTCCATCGCCAAGAAGATCGCCGCCGATTGCAGCAGGAAGGGCTGCCCGCCCCACATCCGCCCTTCGCCGCTTCGCGGGATGACCGGTATTCGGTATGCCAACGCAATGTGACGGCACAGATATCGCCGTCTTCGGGAATAAGATCCGTCCATCGCAGGTCTGGGCGTTCGATGGACGATCATCGTCAGAGGTTCGAGGCGCTCGCCCTGCCGCACATGGACGCGGCCTACAATCTCGCCCGCTGGCTTTCGCGCTCGTCCGCCGACGCCGACGATGTCGTGCAGGACGCCATGCTGCGCGCCTTTCGGGCGTTCGACGGCGTCCGCGGCGAGAACGTCCGGCCCTGGCTGCTGGCCATCGTGCGCAACTGCTGGCGCACGCGGGCGGCCGACGCCCATCGCCGCGGCCACGCGCCGCTGCCGGGCGACGACGACCGGCCGCTCGCCTTCGACGGCCCTGATCCGGAAGCCGAGGCGCTGCGCGCCAGCGACCGCCGGCGGCTGGACGTGCTGATCGCCGAGCTGCCCGAGGATTTCCGCGAGGTGCTGATCCTGCGTGAGATGGAGGACATGAGCTATCGCGAAATCGCCGAAGCGACCGGCGCGCCGATCGGAACGGTCATGTCGCGCCTCGCCCGGGCCCGGGCGCTGCTGAAGGATCAATGGCTGGCGAGGGACTGCGATGTCGTGCGCTGAACGCCTACGCACCCAGGCCTTCATCGACGGCGAGGTCGTCGGCGGCGAGGCCGCGGCGGCCGAGCGCCACATCGAAGGCTGCGCCGAGTGCCAGGCGTTCTGCGCCGACGCGGCGAGCCTGAGCGACGCGATCCGCACCTCGACGCCACGCTACGCCGCGCCGGACCACCTGCGCCGCCGCGTCCTGGCGAGCCTGGCGGCAGAGGCCCCGCCTGCGGTGGATTACCGGCTGCGCCCGGCCGCCGAGCGGGTCAGCCGCCGCAGCTTCTGGAAGGGCGCCCTGGGCGGGGCCGGCGTCACGGCGCTCGCCGCCGGGCTGGGGGTGCTGGCGATCCTGCCGCCCTCGGCCGACAGCCTGGCCGACCAGGTAGCCGACGCCCACACCCGGGCGCTGATGAGCGGGCGGCAGATCGCCGTGGCCTCCAGCGACCACCATACGGTCAAGCCGTGGTTCGCCGGCCGCATCGCGCTCTCGCCGCCGGTGCGCGACTTCGCCGCGGAAGGGTTCAAGCTGACCGGCGGGCGGCTCGACAAGGTGGCCGGCGCACCGGCCGCGGTGGTGGTCTACCAGCACGGCCGCCACGAGGTGGAGCTGTTCGTCTGGGCCGACCGCGGCTCGCCCCTGCCGGGGGACGGCGTTCGTCACGGCTACCACGTGATGTTCTGGAAGGCGCGAGATCTTGATTTCGCGGCGGTCTCCGACACCGCGGCCCCGGAACTCGCGAACTTCGTGCAGTTGATGCGCTCGCAGCGGGAATAAACCGAGGCGTTCGGCGGTCTGGTCCTCCAGATGATTATTGGAGGACTTGGCGATGGACCACGATCCGGCGCGCAGGCGCGCACTTTTCTGCATGGGAATGGGGACCGGGACCTTGTTCGCCCTCTCGGGCGGGGTGCTGAGCGGCTTTGACCTGGCGCAGGCCGCGGCGCCCAACGCCGGCGTCGCGGCGGGAACCCCGCTGTTCGTCCAGATCAGCGACAGCCACATCGGTTTCAGCAAGGCGGCCAATCCCGACGTCGCCGGCACCCTGGCCCAGTCGATTGCGCTGGTGAACGCCCTGCCCGGGCGACCGGCCTTCGTCCTCCACACCGGCGACATCACCCATCTGTCCAAGCCTGCGGAGTTCGACCAGGCGGCGCAGCTGATGTCCGGGCTTCGGGTCTCCGAGCTGCACACCACGCCCGGCGAGCATGACGTGACCGACGGCGTCGGGACCGAGTACTTCGCCCGCTACGGCGGCCCGTCGAAGAACAAGGGCTATTACAGCTTCGACCACGCCGGGGTTCACTTCGCAGGCCTGGTCAACGTCATGCAGTTCAAGCCCGGCGGCCTGGCCTCCCTGGGCGAGGACCAGCTCGCCTGGCTGAAGGACGACCTCTCCGGGCGCTCGGCCAGCCAGCCGATCGTGCTTTTCGCGCACATGCCGATGTGGACCATCTACGAGCCCTGGGGCTGGGGCTCGAGCGATTCCGGCCAGGTGCTGGCGCTCGTCAACCGCTTCGGGTCGGTGACCGTGCTCAACGGCCACATCCACCAGATCGTCTCCAAGGTGGAGGGCCACGTGACCTTCCACACCGCCCGCTCCACGGCCTATCCGCAACCGGCCGCCGGTGTCGGTCCGGGCCCCGGCCCGCTGAGCGTCCCCCGCGACCAGCTCCCGCGGATGCTGGGGGTCACCAGCGTCTCCCGGGCGGCGCTGCACAGCCCGCTGCGTCTCACCGACGCCCAGCTCACCTGAATTCCCTCCACCTCAGCAAGGACATCGACATGCAACTCGAGACCTCCAGACGCGCGCTGGCGGCAATCACGCTGGCCGCCTTCGCGACCCTCGCAGCGGCCGCCGGCGGCACGGCGCTCGCCGGGCCGGGCGACGCCTCCGTCACCATCAAGAGCTTTGACTTCCACCCGATGGCCATAACCGTGCCGGTCGGCGCGACCGTGGCCTGGAAGAACCTGGACGGCGAACCGCATACGGTCACCAGCACCGACGGATCCTTCCGCTCGCAGGCGCTCGACGAGAACGACACCTTCCGCTTCAGGTTCGCCAAGCCCGGCGTCTACAAGTACCTCTGCACCATCCACCCCCGCATGGTCGCCACGATCACAGTGAAATGACCTCCCCGCCGTCCCGCCGCCTTGTTGAGGGGAAGGCGTCGGCGCGGCGTCATGCTTCGAGACCGCAGGGTCGAGAGTAGGTAAACACGGGCGAAAGCCCGGCTCTCGGCGCCTCGGTCGGCTTAGGAAGCGGCGGGTGATATG
>JAQGIJ010000021.1 GCA_028291285.1 Phenylobacterium sp.
CCGCTTTCCTTTTCCCGCCATCCCGGCGAAAGCGGGGACGCTGGCGGAGGGCGGCAGGGATGAGCGAGAACCAGGCGGCCAAGAACGCGCCCGCCGGCTGGGTCGTCGGCGTCATGCTGGCGGCCGGCGGAGAGCCGATGCAGCGGCATTACTACGCCGTCGGCCACGAGGACCGCGCGAAGGCCGAGTGGACGGCGGTGGACTGGGCGGTGCAAGCGGGCGAGGTGGCCACCAGCCCTGTGGCCGGCGCCGAGCCGGTGGAGGCGTTGCGCCCCCTGACCCGCCCCAGGATGGCGGCCCTGGGGCTCGGCAGCGGCGAGGTCCGGGAACTCGGCTGGCGCTACCCGCGGCGCTGGCTCGCCTGAGCCGCCCCGGCCGCAGGACCTCGGAACTGCGCTCCCGGAGCGGTGTTCTTGCAGTCCCGAAACGCGAGGAGCCTCCCACAGCGACGGAAATCGCCGACAGGCCGCCCCGCCAGGGCCGCCCCATCTTCGTCCATCGGGGAGATCGCCAGGGCAAACGCGATCAAGAGCCAGCCCGGCCTGGGGGCGGCCGTACGAGCCTGAATTTCCACTGATCTGAAGCATTCGAAGAAGACCGCTCGACAGCGTCGGGCGGATGTTCGACGCCCTCGTCGTGTCTAATGATAAGCAAATCTAGCGCACACCAGCGCGCCTCGGTTTTTGAACATCTCACTATAGAAACGTCGCCTTTCCGACGTTCTCTTTGCGGGGCCGGGCTGGCCTGAGGACCTCTTCCTCTTCTTGATTTTCCAACTTTTCGCCATTGTTCCTCAGACAATGTCGTGTTCTCGACAGTCTTTGCCCGAATGCATCGATAACTTGAAACCGAAGCCGTACGGCGACGTTTTGATTCCCCGATGCAAAGGCCCTTACTCGCGTTGCAAAACCGCCTGCTCGTGTCCTTACCCGCCGGCGACTACGCCCTCCTCGCGCCAAATCTGGTTGCGGTCGAGCTTGAGCGGGGCAGGCTGCTCTATGACCCCGGCGACCGGATCGACTCCGTCTATTTCCCCCACGACGGCGTGATCTCGCTCATGACCCTGATGGAGAACGGCGCGGCGATCGAAAGCGCCACCATCGGCCTGGAAGGCGCGCTGGGCCTCCCGGCCGCCGTGACGCCGCGCCAGTCGATGTCGCGCGCCATCGTGCAGACGCCGATGAAGGCCAGCCGCGTGAGCGCCGCCCAGCTGCACGAGGTCTGGGAGAAGAGCGCCAGGCTCCGCACGCTGGTCGAGCGCCACACCGAGGCCCTGTTCGGCCACGCCCTGCAGTCGGTGGGCTGCAATGCGCTGCATTCGGTGGAGGCGCGTTTCTGCCGCTGGCTGCTGACCTGCCACGACCGCATCTCCACCGACACCATCGCGCTGACGCAGGAGTTCCTGGCCGACATGCTGGGCGTGCAGCGCACGACGGTGACCGCGGTCGCGCGCAGCCTGCAGGAGAAGGGCGTGATCCGCTAACGCCGCGGCGTGGTGGACATCATCGACCGCGCCGGCATCACGGCCCTGGCCTGCGAGTGCTACGGCGTGATCCACCGCAACTACGAGCGGTTGCTGCCCGAACGGGGCTGAGGCCCTTCCGCGATCCGCGTCAGCGCCTCGACCAGGATCGGCCGCTGGCCGCGGTGGATCCTGGCGAGCGCCGCCTCGGCGGGCGCATAGGCCGCCTGGTCCACCTCCGGAAAGGCCTGCATGCGGCCCGATCGCGGCGGCCACTCCATCTCGAAGAGGTTCGAGCGCAGGTCGGAGAGATCGAGGTCGGCTTTCACCAGCCAGGCGTGCACCAGCTTGCCGCCCGGCAGCCTGCAGGGCGAAAGCGCCTCGAACTCGCCCTCGATCGGCGAACCCAGCTCCTCCAGGAACTCGCGGCGGGCGGCCGCCAGCAGGTCCTCGCCCTCGTCCGCCAGCCCCTTGGGGATCGACCAGGCCGCCGCGTCCTTGCCGCGCCAGTAGGGGCCGCCCGGATGCACCAGCAGCAGTTCAGGGCCCTCGGCGCCGCGCCGCCAGGCGAGCACGCCGGCGCTCACCTGGCGGGCCATCAGGGGTACCGCACGTCCGGCGCGCGGCCGGGCACGGGCTCGCCCACGCTCAGTCCGCCGGCGACGAGCTTTCGCCAGACCTCGTCCGGCGTCTCCGCGAAGCTGAACATGGAGAGGTCGTGGGCGTCGATCATCCCCTGCTCCACCAGGAAGTCGAAGTTCACCGCCGCGCGCCAGTAGGCCTCGTCGAACAGCACGACGGGGATCTTCGGCGCCTTGCCGGTCTGGCGCAGCGTCAGGATCTCGAACAGCTCGTCGAAGGTGCCGAAGCCGCCCGGGAAGACCACCAGCGCATTGGCCCGCATCGCCAGGTGCATCTTGCGCATGGCGAAGTAGTGGAAGCGGAAGGTCAGCGCCGGCGTCGAATAGGGATTTGGCTGCTGCTCGTGCGGCAGGCTGACGTTGAAGCCGATGGAGGGCGCGCCCACGTCCGCCGCGCCGCGGTTGGCCGCCTCCATCACCCCCGGCCCGCCGCCGGTGGCGATGACGTTGTCCCGCGTCGCCCCGCCTTCGAGGAAGGCGCCGCCCCGCTCCGAGGCCAGCGCGCCGAACTTGCGCGCGGCGGCGTACCAGGCCGCCTGGCGCCCCGGCCCGTTCTCCCGCACCCGGGCGGAGCCGAACACCACGATGGTCGAGCGCACGCCCCAGGTCCTGAGCGCCTCGTCGGCCTTGGCGAACTCCAGCAGGAAGCGCACCCCGCGCATCGAGGACCCCAGCAGGAAGTCCTCGTCCATCGCCGCCAGCCGGTAGGACGGCGAGGTCAGCTGGGCGGCGTTGGCGGGCGGATCGGCAAAATCCATGGCGACTCCGGAGGCAGGTGGCCAGCCGGATGTAGGGACGGGCGTGGCGCGGAGCAAAAGGCCGGTCAAACCCCCGCTCTTCGGAGGGACGAGCGCTTCCCTATCCCGCCGCCCGGATCGCGGCCTCCTCGGCGGCGTCCTCCCGGGCCATCAGCTCGGCGACCGCGGCCCAGAGCGCCTCGGCCTCGAAGGGCTTGCCGACCACGGCGTCCATGCCCGCGGCGCGGTACTCCGCCGTCTGGTGCGCCATGACATTGGCGGAAAGGGCGATGAT
>JAQGIJ010000266.1 GCA_028291285.1 Phenylobacterium sp.
ACGAGATTCCGCGCGAGCCGACCCAGGACGGGCCGCGCGTCCGTCTCTATCTGGTGGACGGCTCCGGCTTCATCTTCCGCGCCTTCCACGCCCTGCCGCCGCTGACCCGCAAGACCGACGGCCTGCCGGTGGGCGCGGTGGCCGGCTTCTGCAACATGCTGTGGAAGCTCTTGGTGGACATGAAGGCCGAGCAGGACGCGCCGACCCACCTGGCGGTGATCTTCGACCACTCAGAGCGGACCTTCCGCAACGAGCTCTACGCCGCCTACAAGGCCCACCGCCCGCCGCCGCCGGAAGACCTGGTCCCGCAGTTCCCGCTGGTGCGCGAGGCCACCCGGGCGTTCGGCGTGCCCTGCCTGGAGCTGCCGGGCTACGAGGCCGACGACCTGATCGCCGCCTACGCCTGCAAGGTCCGCGACCTGGGCGGCGAGGTGGTGATCGTCTCCTCCGACAAGGACCTGATGCAGCTGGTGGGGCCGCAGGTCTCCATGCTCGACACCATGAAGAACCTGAAGATCGGGCCCGAGCAGGTGGCCGAGAAGTTCGGGGTTCCGCCGAACAAGGTGGTCGACGTGCAGGCGCTTTGCGGGGACTCCGTGGACAACGTCCCGGGTGCGCCCGGTATCGGAGTGAAGACAGCCTCGGCCCTGATCCTCGAATACGGTGACCTCGACACGCTCTTGGCGCGGGCCTCGGAGATCAAGCAGCAGAAGCGGCGCGAAACCCTGATCGAATACGCGGACCAAATCCGCCTCTCCCGCGAGCTGGTCCGGCTCGACTGCGACACCCCGCTGCCCAGCCCGATCGACGACCTCGCCGTGCAGGAGCCGGGTCCCGAGCTCGCCAAGTTCCTCGAGGAAATGGAGTTCCGCACCCTGGCCCGCCGGGTCGAGGCGTTCGGCAAGGGGCCCGGCGCGGCGACCCCTCAACCCGAGGCCAGGGCGCCCGAGCCGCCCAAGCACGGCGCCATCGACGTCGACGCCTATCAATGCGTCCGCGACGTGGAGACCCTGGACGCCTGGATCGCCCGGGCCAGGGCCGCCGGCGTCGTCGCCTTCGACACCGAGACCGACGCCCTGTCCTCCGCCAGCGCCGACCTCTGCGGCGTCTCCCTCGCCGTGGCGCCGGGCGAGGCCTGCTATATCCCCGTGGGTCACTGCGAGACCGATGGCCTGCAGCTGGAGGCGCCGCAGGATCTGGTGCAGATCCCGCTCGAGGACGTCGTCGCGCGGCTGAAGCCGCTGCTGGAGGATCCCTCGGTCCTGAAGGTGGCGCAGAACGCCAAGTACGACCTCGCCGTCCTCTCCCGCTACGGGATCGAGGTCGCGCCGATCGAGGACACCATGCTGATCAGCTTCGTGCTCGAGGCGGGGCTGCACAAGAGCCACGGCATGGACGAGCTTTCCAAGCGCTGGCTGGGCCACGAGCCGATCAGCTTCAAGACGGTGGCCGGCGCCGGCAAGGCGCAGAAGAGCTTCAGGCACGTCGATCTGCCGGCGGCCACCTGCTACGCCGCCGAGGACGCCGACGTGACGCTCCGGCTCTACGAGCACCTGAAGCCGCGGCTGGCGCACGAAGGCCTCGCCACCGTCTACGAGATCCTCGAGCGCCCGCTGCCCAAGGTGCTGGTCGAGATGGAGCTGGCCGGCGTCAAGATCGATCCCGAGCAGCTGCGCAGGCTCTCCCACGACTTCGGCGTGCGCATGGGCGAGTTGGAGGCGCAGGCGCATCGCCTCGCCGGCCGGCCGTTCAACCTGGGAAGCCCCAAGCAGATCGGCGAGCTGCTCTTCAGGGAGATGGGCATGGCCTCGGGCCGGACGACCGCCACCGGCGCCATGTCGACCGACGCCTCCATGCTGGAGGACCTGGCCGCCCAGGGCCACGAACTGCCGCGGGTGCTGCTGGACTGGCGCCAGCTCTCCAAGCTGAAAGGGACCTACACCGACGCCCTGACCGCGGCGGTCTCCGAGACGACCGGCCGGGTGCACACCTCCTTCTCGCTGGCGGCGGCCACGACCGGGCGCCTCGCCTCGTCGGACCCGAACCTGCAGAACATCCCGATCCGCACCGAGGAAGGCCGCAAGATCCGCCGCGCCTTCATCGCCGAGCCCGGGCACGTGCTGATCAGCGCCGACTACAGCCAGATCGAGCTGCGCCTCCTGGCCCACATCGGCGACATCCCGCAGCTGAAGCGCGCCTTCCGCGAGGGCCTCGACATCCACGCCATGACCGCCTCGGAGATGTTCGGCGTGCCGGTGGAGGGCATGCCCGCCGAGACCCGGCGGCGCGCCAAGGCGATCAACTTCGGCATCGTCTACGGCATCTCGGCCTTCGGCCTCTCCAACCAGCTCGGCATCCCGCAGGACGAGGCCGGGGCCTACATCAAGACCTACTTCGAGCGCTTTCCCGGCATCCGCGCCTACATGGACCGGATGAAGCAGGAGGTGCGCAGCCAGGGCTTCGTCACCACCATCTTCGGCCGGCGGGTGAACATCCCGGCGGTGAAGTCGAAGTCGGCGGCCGAGCGCGCCTTCGGCGACCGCGCGGCGATCAATGCGCCGATCCAGGGCGCCGCGGCCGACGTGATACGCCGGGCCATGGTGCGCATGCCGGCTGCGCTCAGGGCCGAGGGCCTGCGCGCCAGGATGCTGCTGCAGGTGCACGACGAACTGGTCTTCGAGGCGCCGCAAGCGGAGGCCGAGGCGGTGATCCGCGTCGCCAAGCAGGTGATGGAACACGCCCCCGAGCCCGCCGTGGCGCTGACCGTGCCGCTGGAGGTCGAAGCCCGTGCCGCCGCCAACTGGGACGACGCCCACTAGGGGGCGGCGAGCCCTCTACGCCCCGCGCTGGATTCTCGCCTGCATCAGGCGCTGGTCCTCCCCGTGCAGGCGCACGGCGGTGAGGACGCCGGTGGCGTAGGCGCCGGTGTCGAGGCCCAGGCGGTGCTTCAGGAGCTGCGGCTCCTCCGCCGGCGTGTGGCCGTGGACGATGACCTTATCGAAGGGTCCGCGGTCCTGCAGGAACTCCTGGCGGATCCACAGGAGGTCGCGCTCGGCCTGGTCGCAGAGGGCCACGCCCGGGCGGACGCCGGCGTGCACGAAGGCATAGTCGCCCACCACCCGCATCAGCTCCAGGCTTTGATAGAAGGCGCGGTGCGCGTCGGGCAGGGCCGCGTCGAAGGCGTCGCGCACGCGGGCCCAGGACTCCACGTCGGTGCGCGCCGCCGAGGGCTGGACACCGTAGGAGGCGAGTGTCGGCCCGCCGCCGTGCTCCATCCAGGTGGCCGCAAAGCCGGGCTCATCGAGGAACTGGAGCAGCGCCTCCTCGTGATTGCCCTTCAGCGGCGTCACCTCGAAGGCGCCGTCGGCGGCGAGCTTCAGGACGCGGTCGACGACACGCCGGCTCTCTGGCCCGCGGTCCACATAGTCGCCCAGGAAGACCAGCAGCGGCCGCTCGTCCGGCTTGGCGGCGCGCGCATCGCGGGCGATGTCGCGCAGCAGCGGCTCGAGCACGTCCAGCCGGCCGTGCACGTCGCCGATGGCATAGACCAGCCGGCCGCCCGTGGAGGGCGGCGCGTCACGCGTGGATTTGCGTCCGAAGAGGCGGGCGAACAATGCGTGGATCCAACACCTTGGCGACTACGGCAGAGGATAGGGCCCCAGGCGACGCGCCACAAACGCCAAGCCGCCGCGGCCTCAGGCGAGGCCGCCGGCCGTGAGTCCTGGCCCAGGTCAGCGCTTCGAGACGCCGGCTTATCACGGCAGCTTGGAGGCGATCACGTCGATCTGCTCGATCCGAGGCGGGCGCGCAAATAACTCGTCGGCCTTCTGCATCAGCGCGGCGGCGACCTTGCCGCTCAGATGCGCCTTTCGGCCGGCCTCGTCGGGAAAGGCGTCGAAGATCGCGAACGAGGCGGGGCCTGTCTGCAGCGCGAACCAGGCGAGCGTGCCGGGTTCGGCTTCGACCAGCGGCAGCGCCGTGCGCAGGAAATCGGCGACCGCCTGTTCCTTGCCGGCCTTGGCTTCCAGCGGGACGTAGAGCGCATACTTGGCCATGTCGCACCTCTCAGAGCATCGGTAGGCTGCGGGGCCTCGGACCGCGGGGAAACGCCGCGTCGATCCGGGCGAATTCTGCCTCATCCAGTTCGAGATCGCCCGCGCCGGCGTTCTCGGCGGCGTGTTCCGGCGTGGCCGCCTTGGGGATGACGAACGCGCGGCGCGCCAGCGCGGCCAGCGCGACCTGACGCGGCGTCGAACGATGCGCCGCGGCGATCTCGGCCAGCG
>JAQGIJ010000025.1 GCA_028291285.1 Phenylobacterium sp.
CTCGTCCAGCGCCGCGGCCTGTCGCTCGGCGTAGGCAAGCGCCGCACCCCCGAGGCTCCGCGCGGCGGCGGGATCGGCCGTCAGGCGCCTGAGCTCGCGTTCCAGGGCGGACGCGTCGGCGACCTGCACGGCGGCGCCGCAGGCGGTCATCTCGGCGTAGATCTCCTGGGCGTTCGCCACCTGCGGTCCGGTGAGGATGGCGCAGGCGAGGCGCGCGGCCTCCAGCGGATTGTGCCCGCCCACGCCGTCGACGAAGCTGCCGCCCATCACCACCACGCGAGCGAGCCGCAGGAACAGCCCGAGCTCGCCCAGGGTGTCGGCCAGGTAGATGCGGGTGGAGCGCAGGACCGGTTCCCCGCGGCTGCGGCGGGCCAGCTCGGAGCCATCGGCCGAAAGCAGCGCGGCGATCTCGTCTCCCCGCTGCGGATGCCGCGGCGCCACCACCAGCAGCGGCGACCCGGGCGCGGCGCAGGCGCGGCGCCAGGCCTCGGCGATCAGCAGTTCCTCGCCGGGATGGGTGCTGGCCGCCAGCACGGCCTTGCGCGCGCCGAACGCCGCCGCCATCCGCGCAAGCTCGGCGGCGTCGCACGGCGGCGCCTCGCCGGCGCGCTTGAGGTTGAGGCGGGGGCCGGGACGGGCGCCCAGGGCGGTGAGGCGCTCGGCGCTGGCGGCGTCCTGCGGCAGGATCAGCTCGAAGGCGGAAAGCAGCGCGCGGGCCGAGGCCGGGGCCCGGGCCCAGCCCGCGGCGCTCTTCGCGGTGATCCGCGCCGAGACGAGGCCGAGCCGCACGCCGCGCGCCCGGGCCGCCAGGATCAGGTTCGGCCAAAGCTCGCTCTCCGCGAACAGGCCGGCGTCGGGCCGCCAGTGATCGAGGAAGCGGCCGACCGCGCCGGGCGCGTCCACCGGAGCGAACTGATGGATGACGTCCTTGGGCAGGCGCTTGGCCATGACCTCGGCGGAGGCCCGGGTGCCGGAGGTGACCAGGATCGCGAGCTCGGGACGCCGCCGCCGGAGCGCAGCCACGAGCGGCAGCAGCGAGACGCTTTCGCCCACGCTCACGCCGTGCGCCCAGACCAGCCGGCCTTCCGGCCGCGGCCGGTTCGCGCGGCCCAGGCGCTCCGCCAGCCGCCCGGGCTCCTCCTTGCCGTCGCGGGCGCGGGCGGCGAGGAGCTGCGGCGCCAGGGGCTCGAGGAGGCGTGTGGCCGCGCCGTAGAGAGCGAGCGGCAGGGGCCGGGCGGCCCGCTTCACACCACCTCGGCGGGCGCCAGCCGGCAGACGTGCGCCGGGTCGGTCTCCACCTGCACGGTGGCGTGGCCGATGTTGAACCGCGCGGCCAGGCCATCGCAGGCCAGGTGCAGGAAGGCGTCGCCGTCGGCGTTCGCGGGCCGGATCAGGTGGGCGGTGAGCGCGGTCTCGGTGGTGCTCATGGCCCAGATGTGCAGGTCGTGCACCTCCACCACGCCGGGCAGGCCTGCCAGCCATTCGCGCACCTGGGCCACGTCGATCTCCTTGGGCGCGGCGTCCAGGGCCAGGTCCACGGACTCCTTGAGGAGCCCCCAGGCGCCGAGGACGATCACCACGGCGATGCCGAGGCTGAGCGCGGGGTCGACCCACAGCCGGCCGGTGCGGGCCATGATGAAGGCTCCCGCCACTACGGCCGCGGAGACGGCGGCGTCGCCCGCCATGTGCAGGAAGGCGCTGCGGAGGTTGAGGTCGCCGTGGCTGCCGCGGAAGAACAGCAGGGCGGTGGCGGTGTTGATCACCACCCCCAGCGCGGCGGTCAGCATGACCAGGCCGGTGGCGACCGGGGCCGGCTGCGCCAGCCGGTCGACCGATTCGGCGACGATGGCGCCCACCGCAACCAGCAGCAGCACCGCGTTGGCCAGGGAGGCCAGGATGGTCCCCTTGCGCAGGCCGTAGGTGCGGTTGCCCGCCGGCGCGCGCCTGGCGAGCGCCATCGCGACCCAGGCCAGGACCAGCGCCAGCACGTCGGAGAGGTTGTGGCCAGCGTCCGCCAGCAGCGACAGCGAGCCCGCCCAGACGCCGGCGATCCCCTCGGCGAGCACGAAGGCGGCGTTCAGCGCCACGCCGATGGCGAAGGCGCGCCCGGCGTCGGCCGGCACGTGGTGGTGATGATGGTGGTGGCCGCCGGCCGCATGGTCATGGTCGTGGCCATGATCGTGCGCAGCGTGGTCATGCGGGGCGGGGGCCATGGGGCCTTTATCTCTCACCCGGCGGCATGGCGATCAACGGCCGTGCGGCCCACGAGCGCCTCGGCGCGGCGGGTGGCGGCGGAAAGCCTGGCCGACCAGCTGTCGATCAGCTCGCCCATCGCTTCCTCGCTGGCCTCGGCCGGCACGTGCAGCGGGCCGTCCCAGACCACGGCGCCGCGGCCGAACGGGGCGGCGAACATCACCCGGTCCCAGGTCTTCAGCTGGACCGCCGGGTCGGCGGCGATGCCCATCAGGAACACCGGCTGCCCGGAGCGCCGGGCGATCTGCAGCGCGCCGGCGGCGATCACCTCGTTGGGCCCCCGCGGGCCGTCGGGAGTGACCACCAGCGCCCCGCCGCCGGAGACCCAGGCCACCGCCTCGCGGATCGCCGCCACCGCCTGGCGGGCCTTGGTCGCGTCGCCCTTCTTGGCCGAGGAGATGCGGATCGCCGGGAAGCCGGCCATGGCCAGCGCCTGGGCGATGAACTCGCCGTCGGCGGAGGGCGAGACGAAGGCCCGCGTGCGCTTGCGCCACCATTGCGGCGCGGTGGCGAGGCACAGCGGGACGCGGCCGTGCCAGAACAGGGCGATGGCGCCGCTCTCGCCCGCCAGCGCCGGCTCGACGCAGGCGAGGTTCTCGTGGCGCCAGCGGACCGTGCGCAGGACCAGGCGCAGATAGCTCCCCAGGATCCAGCCGAGCGCCGCCTGCACCGCGTCGTTGCGCAGCAGGCCCTTCAAACGGCCTCCAGGTCCTGGGTCTTGGCGAGCCGCGCATAGAGGCCGCGCTTGACGACCAGGCTGTCGTGGTCGCCGGTCTCGACGATGCGGCCCTTGTCGATGACGTAGATGCGGTCGGCGCCGCGCACGGTGGAGAGCCTGTGGGCGATCAGCATGGTGGTGCGCCCGGCCATCAGCCGCTTCAGCGCCGTCTGCACCTGGGCCTCGCTCTCGGTGTCCAGCGCGCTGGTCGCCTCGTCGAGCAGCAGGATCGGGGCGTCCTTCAGGAAGGCCCGGGCGATGGCGATCCGCTGCCGCTGCCCGCCCGAGAGCCGGGCGCCCGCCTCGCCGACGCTGGTGTCGTAGCCCGCCGGGAGGCCGCGGATGAACTCATGGGCGGCCGCGGCGCGGGCGGCCTCCTCGATCTCGGCGGCGCTGGCCTGCGGCCTGGCGTAGGCGATGTTGGCGCGGATGGTGTCGTCGAACAGGAACGGCTCCTGGGTGACCAGCGCGATCTGCCGGCGCAGCGAGGCCAGCGTCACCTCGCGCACGTCGTGGCCGTCGATCAGCACCCGCCCCGCGGTCACGTCGTAGAATCGGGGGATCAGGTTCAGGAGGGTGGTCTTGCCGCCGCCGGAGGGGCCGACCAGGGCTACCGTCTCGCCGCGCCGCATCTCCAGCGTCACATCCTTCAGCGCCGGCGGGCCGTCGGTCCCGTAGGCGAAGCCCACGCGCTCGAAGCGGATGGTGGCCTCGCCGTGGGGCAGGGGCTGGGCGCCGGGCGCCTCGCGCACCTCCGGCTCCACGTCCAGGGCGGCGCCATCGTGATCGCCCAGGCGGAGTATGCGCTGACCA
>JAQGIJ010000296.1 GCA_028291285.1 Phenylobacterium sp.
TCCTGACCCAGCCGCAGCCCGCCGCGCGCGACGACGTCGACTACCTGCTGGACAGGATGGACCAGCTTTGGGACGCCGCGCGGCGCGAGGTCGTCGCGGAAATCGCCTAGGCGCTCTCAGCGCCTCAGACGCAGGCGGAGACCTGCGACTCGAGCGCTTCGGCCAGCGCACGGCCGATCGGATGCTCGTCGCTCTTGATGTCCTGGGCCACGGCCGCGCGGATCGCGTCGATATGGGCGTCGACCAGCGCCATCGGCGCGCGGGCGCGCTTTTCGGCGTCGTCGAGCAGCGCGCAGAGCGAGGCGGCGACGCGGGTGATCAGCGGGAAACCGTAGGTGGGTCCCAGGCCCTTCAGGTCGTGGCTGCGCAGATAGAGCGCCTCCATGGTGTCGTTCGACACGCCCTCGGCGCGGACGGCCTGGCGGGCGGCTTCGAGCTTGCTGATCTCGTCCTGCAGCCACTGGGAGAAGTTGCCGGACAGGCTCTTCAGCGCGGCCTCGGCCTTGGCGATGGCCGCGGGATCGAGTGCGCCAAGACGGCCGGCCCCACCGACCTTGAGCCGAAGCGTGTTCGGCACCTGGATCATCTGCCCGCTGTTCTGCTCGCTCACGAACTGGCCTCCTGCCGCTCTACCTGGACGGTAAAGGTCAGCCGTTAACAAGCCGTTTGGCGTGCAACCCGCGGTAGCCTAAGCGGAAAACTGCTCCGCCAGCACCCGCTCCTCCAGGCTGCGGCCGGCGTCGAACAGCATCGGCAAGGCCAGCTGGCGGTCCTCCGACACGTGCACCTCCAGGACGTCGCGGACCTCGAAATTGTCCGCCACCGCGCTCACCGGGCGCTTCTCGGCTTCGAGGATCTCGAACTTGACCTTGGCGGTGTGGTGCAGCAGCGCGCCGCGCCAGCGGCGCGGTCGGAAGGCGCTGATCGGGGTGAGCGCCAGGACCTGGGCGTCGAGCGGGATGATCGGTCCGTGGGCGGAGAGGTTGTATGCGGTCGAGCCGGCCGGCGTCGACACCAGCGCCCCGTCGCAGGACAGTTCGGCCAGCCGGACCTTGCCGTCGATGGAGATGCGCAGCTTCGCCGTCTGGCGGGTCTGGCGCAGCAGCGATACCTCGTTGAACGCCAGCGCCCGGTGCACCTGTCCGTGCATGTCGGCGGCGATCATCCGCAACGGGTGGACCGCGGCGCGCTCGGCGGCGTTGATCCGGTCCAGCAGGCCGTCCTCGCTGTACTCGTTCATCAGGAAGCCGAGGGTGCCCCAGTTCATGCCGTAGATCGGCTTCTTGGTCTCGATCTGGTTGTGCAGGGTCTCCAGCATGAAGCCGTCGCCGCCCAGGGCCACGATCACCTCGGCCGCCTCCTTGGGCAGGTCGCCGTAGCGCTTGGCCAGCCGGGCGCGGGCTTCCTGCGCTTCCGGCCGGTCGCTGGCCACGAAGGCGACACGGGTCACGAAGGGTTCGGGCTGGAACATCGGCGCGTCAGAAGCCGGCAAGCCGGCGCGCTTGTCAAACCGGCTTCTGGACCAGCGGAGCGCAGGAGCCGGTCCCGGTCCGCGGGAATCCGTGCGGCGCGCGCGGGCGATTCTGCTTTGGTCTGACGAACCACCTGATGTAGCGGGAACCCATGTCGAGCCCGGGCGCGACCCTCCGCAACCCGCTGCGCGCCTGGCTTACAGGCCTTCGCCGCTGGCGGCTGCGCCGGCGCCAGCGGCGGGCCCTCGCCGCGTCGGCGATCTTCGATGCGCAGTGGTATCGATCCGCCTATCCGGACGCGGCCGGCGCCGATCCCGTGGACCATTATCTCGCCTGCGCCGACGGGCGGCGGCCCAGCCCCTGGTTCGACGCCGCCTGGTACGTGACCCGGTATCCGGACGTCGTCCGCTCGGGGATCAATCCGCTGGCCCACTACATCCTCTACGGCGCCGCGGAGGGGCGCAATCCGAACGCCCAGTTCGCCAGCCACTGGTATCTGGACAACCACCCGGACGCGGCGGCCGGCGCGACCCCGCTGGACCACTATGTCCGCACCGGCGGCGCGCAGCGCCTCGATCCGTCGCCCGCCTTCGACGCCCAGTGGTACGCCGCCACCCACATGGCCGGCGACGCCGGCGGGCTGGACCCGCTCGCCCACTTCCTGCTGATCGGGGCGGCCGCCGGCGCGCGGCCGCACGGCCTGCGCCGCGAACACCCCGGCGAGCCCGTCGAGGCCGCCCGGCTGGAGACCTTCAAGGCCTTGCAGTCGGCGTCCGGGCAGATCCTCGTCGTGCTCTTCGCCACGGCTCATGGCGGCGACCTCGCGGCCCATGTGCGGCCGATGGTCGAGGCGCTGGCGGGCGACGGCGTGCAGGTGGTCCTGCTGGTCGAGACGGACGTGCCGTTCGCGCCGCAGCCGGATCTCACCGCCTGCCTGGCGGCCGGCTATGTCCGCGAGCCGGGCGGCTTTCGCCCGGCGGCGCTGGCCCATCTGATGCGGGCCGAGCCGCTGCTGTTCTCCGGCGAGATGCTCTGGCTGGTCAGCGACGAGCTCGCCGGGCCGGTGGGCGAGGGGGCGCTGGACGAGCTCGTGGCGCGCCTGCGCCGCAGCACGGCGGACGTCGTGGCGGGCATGGCGCACAGCGCGCGCACCCGCAGTCCGGACAGCCGCTTCCTGGTCCTGAAGCGAAGGGCGCTGGCGTACGGCCCGGTGCACGCCTTCTTCGCCGCGATCACCCAGAGAGGGAGCGACGCGGAGGCGGCGAGCGCCGACTTCGAAAG
>JAQGIJ010000300.1 GCA_028291285.1 Phenylobacterium sp.
GGGCGGAGGTGGCGATCGCCGGGACGGCGCCGACCCTGCCGGCGGGCTTGAGAATATCTGGCCGGATCGACCGGCTGGTGGTGCTGCCCGAACGGGTGCTGGTGGTCGACTTCAAGACCAACCGGCCCTCGCCCGCAGCGATCGCGGACGCCGACCCGGCCTACCTGAGGCAGATGGCGGTTTATGCCGCGGTGCTGGCCGAGATCTTCCCCGGACGGCGCATCGAGGCGGCGCTGATCTGGACCGACGGCCCCAAGCTGATGCCGGTGCCAGAAAAGCTGATCGCCGCAAGCCTCGCCGAGCTGGGCCGCAGCGGTTGATACCGGACAGGGGCCCGCCTACATGCCGTTGCAAGACCATGTCGGGACCCGTATCGCGGTCCCCAGGGTAAGGAGCGTTCCATGAGCACCGTGAAGGTCACCGACGAATCCTTCGAGAAGGACGTCCTGCAGGCCAATGCCCCCGTGCTGGTAGACTTCTGGGCCGAGTGGTGCGGGCCCTGCAAGCAGATCGCCCCGGCCCTGGAGCAGATCTCCGACGAGCTCTCGGGCAAGGTGACCATCGCCAAGCTGAACATCGAGGAGAGCCCGACCACGCCCTCCCGCTACGGCGTGCGCGGCATCCCCACCATGATGCTGTTCAAGGGCGGCCAGATGGCCTCGATGAAGGTCGGCGCCATGCCCAAGCAGAAGATCCTTGAGTGGCTCACTGAGGCCGGCGTCGCCGCCGCCTGAGCGGCCGCGTCAGCTGATGACCAACGAAGCGCCCGCCCCCCGGCGGGCGCTTTGCTTTTTGCCCGGATACAAAGGTCCCGGTCTCTCGCTTCGCGAAAACCGGGATGACAGCTGAGGTTAGGATTCCTCCTCATCCTCGAACCGCACGCGCTTGCGCCGGCGGCGCACCAGAAAGTCCACGCCGCGGCTGACGAACAGCCAGGCGACCAGCCAGCCGATCAGCACCCGGGCGCTGGGCCCATAGCGCGCCATCAGCGCCCAGAGCACGGCCAGGCCCACCGCGAGCATCGCCAGATAGCGCCACGGCAGGACGAGCTTTCGTTTCATGTCGGCCCCCTCATACAGGCCAGGTCTCCGGGCTCATCGCCAGCACCTCGCCGGCGAAGTGCAGGCCGCCGCAGATCAGCACATGCGGGGCGGGGCCTTCCATGGCCAAGGCCTGGCGCAGGGCGGCGGTCAGGTCCGGCGCGCACTTCGGCGACAGTCCGGCGGCGGTCGCGGCCTGCGCCAGCTCGTCCGCGCTGGCCGCGTTGGGCGAGTCGAAGCTGGTCACGAACACCCGCGGCCGCATCTCGGCGAAGGGCAGGAAGAAGCCCTTGGCGTCCTTGCGCGCGAACATGCCCACCACCAGCGCCAGCGGTCGCGGATCCCGGTCGACGAGCCGCGAGGCCGATTCCGCCAGCGCCCGGCCGGCATGCGGATTGTGGCCGCCGTCGAGCCAGAGGTCCGAACCGCGGGCGCGGGCGAGTTCGGCGAGCGGTCCCCGGGTCAGGCGCTGGAAGCGGGCCGGCCAGGCCGCGCCGCCGACGCCGCGCCCGACGGCCTCCTCGCTGAGCGACGGATCGAAGGTCAGCGCCGCGGCCACCGCCAGGCCGGCGTTGGCGAACTGGTGGCCGCCGAACAGACTGGGGGGCGGCAGGTCCAGCAGCCGCTCGGGCATCTGCACCAGGAGCCGGCCGCGCTCCTCCCAGGCGTCGAACTCGCGGCCCATCAGCAGCAGGGGCGAGCCTTGCGCCTCCGCCTCCGCCTCGATCGCCGCAAGCGCCTCGTCCATCTGCCGGGCGACGACCACCGGCCGGCCGGGCTTGATGATCCCGGCCTTCTCCCAGGCGATCCTGGAAAGCTCCGGCCCGAGGAATTCCAGGTGGTCATAGTCCACCGGCGTGATCACGCTGACCGCGGGCGCGTCGAAGACGTTGGTGGCGTCGAACCGCCCGCCCAGGCCCACCTCGATCAGGCAGAGGTCCGCCGGCGTACGCGCGAAGGCCTCGAAGGCGAGCACCGTGGTGATCTCGAAGAAGCTGATCGGTTCGCCGGCGTTGGCGGTCTCCACGACCTCGATCAGCTCGGCCAGGCGCGCGTCGGAGATCAGCTCACCCGCCAGGCGGATCCGCTCGGCGAAGCGCACCAGGTGCGGCGAGGTCAGCACATGCGCCTTCAGCCCCGCGGCCTCGGCGATGGCGCGCAGGTAGGCGACGGTCGAGCCCTTGCCGTTGGTGCCCGCCACATGGATCACCGGCGGCAGGCGCCGTTCCGGATGGCCCAGCGCCGCCAGCAGCCGCTGCACCCGCCCGGTGGAGAGGTCGATCAGGCTCGGGTGGTTGGCCCGCAGCCGCTGGATCACGAGGTCCGAGGCGCGGATCGGATCATACATGAGGCAGCGGACACCGCAGCGCAGCCATCGTCAAGCCGCGCGGCGGGCGCGCCCCGTCATCAGGGTGTCGAGGATGGAGCCCAGCACCTGGGGGATCTCGGCGCGCGACGCGACGCGGTCGATCATCCCGTGCTCCACCAGGAACTCCGACTTCTGGAAGGCGGCGGGCAGGGTCTCGCGGATGGTCTGCTCGATGACCCGCCGGCCGGAGAAGCCGATGGTCGCCTTGGGCTCCGCCAGGTGGATGTCGCCGAGCATGGCGTAGGAGGCGAGCACCCCGCCGGTGGTCGGATCGGTCAGCACGACGACGTAGGGCAGTCCCGCCGCCTTGACCTCGTTCACGGCCAGCGTGGCGCGCGCCATCTGCATCAGGGACAGAGTCCCCTCCTGCATCCGCGCCCCGCCCGAGGCGGTGAAGATGACTAGCGGGACCTGCCGCGCCACGGCCTCGTGGGCGGCCTTGATGAAGGTCTCGCCGGCGCCCATGCCGAGCGAGCCGCCCATGAAGGCGAAGTCCTGGACGATGACCACCGCCGGCTGGCCGTCGATCCTGCCGAAGCCGATGGCCATGGAATCCTGCTCGCCGGTCGACTTGCGCGCGGCCGCGAGCCGCTCCTTGTAGGGCCGCTCGTCGGGGAACTTCAGGGGATCGTCCTTCACCACCGGCGAGGCGATCTTCTCGAACTGGCCGTCGTCGAAGGTGTAGCGCAGCCGCGCGGCTGCGCCGATGCGCATGTGGTGACCGGAGGGGGTGACCCACAGCGCGGCCTCCAGCTCCGGGCGGAAGATCATCTCGCCCGTGTCGGGGCACTTGACCCAGAGGTTCTCGGGCGTGTCGCCCTTCTTGACGTCGCTGCGCACGCCCGGCCGAAGCCTGGAGAGCCAGCCGCGCCGCTCGCGCGCCGGCGCCGGACGGGCGGCCTTGTCGGTCTTGGAATCGGGCATCGCGCGGGAGCTCTAAGCGGCGGGCTGGGCGATTCGCGCGCCGCGGACAGCCTTAGCGAGCGCGCCTGCTTTGGAAAGCACCCGCTGGGTCACGTCTTCGTTGCGCTCCAGCCCCTGGGCCACCTCTTCGACGAGGGCCGAGCCCACCACCGCGGCGTCGGCCACCCGGGCGATCGCCGCCGCCCGCTCCGGCGTGCGGATGCCGAAGCCCACGGCCACCGGCAGGCCGGAGGCCTTGCGCACCCGCGCCACGGCTGGGGCGACCGAGTGCTCGTCGGCTTCCTTGACCCCGGTCACGCCGGCGACCGAGACGTAGTAGACGAAGCCGGAGGTGCGCTTCACCACCGTCGCCAGCCGCGCGTCATCGCTGGTGGGCGTGGCCAGCCGGATCAGCGAGACCCGGGCGGCGTCGAGCGCGTCGGCCAGCGGCTCGGCCTCTTCCGGCGGGCAGTCGACGACGATGATCCCGTCGACGCCGGCCTCGGCCGCGGCCTGGGCGAAGGCCTCGAAGCCCCAGGTCACCAGCGGGTTGAGGTAGCCCATCAGGATCACCGGCGTGGTCGGGTCGCTGTCGCGGAACGCCCGTGCGAGGGCCAGCACGCCCTTCAGCTTCATGCCCCCGGCCAGCGCCCGCTGGGCGGCGCGTTGGATCGGCGGCCCCTCGGCCATGGGGTCGGAGAAGGGGAAGCCCAGCTCGATCAGGTCCGCGCCGGCGGCCGGCAGGCCCTTCAGGATCTGCAGCGAGGTCGCCGCGTCGGGGTCGCCGGCCATGACATAGGCGACGAAGGCGGCCCGGCCTTCCTCGCGAAGCTGGGCGAAGCGGGCGTCGATACGGGCCGTGGTCAAATCTCGCGCCCCAGAGCTGCGGCCACGGTGGCCACGTCCTTGTCGCCGCGCCCGGAGAGGCAGAGCACGACGATCCCGTCCTTGCCGACGTCCGCCACCACCTCGGCGAGCCGGGCGATGGCGTGCGAGGATTCCAGCGCCGGAATGATGCCCTCGAGCTCGGCGCAGAGCTGGAAGGCGGCGAGCGCCTCTTCGTCGGTGGCGGTCAGATAGCGGGCCCGGCCGACGTCGTGCAGCCAGGAGTGCTCCGGCCCGATGCCGGGGTAGTCGAGGCCCGCGGAGATCGAGTGGGCCTCGGTGATCTGGCCTTCCTCGTCCTGCAGCAGGTAGGTCTTGTTGCCGT
>JAQGIJ010000335.1 GCA_028291285.1 Phenylobacterium sp.
CCCACCTCGGGGATCCGCCCCTCCCGCAGGTAGTCCGGAACCGGCCGGCTGTCGCGGTTCAGGATGTCCTCGTAGGTGTCCCCCGGATGCCGGTCCGCGCGCTCCACAGAGCCCGATCCGTCCATGCCTTGAACTCCCTAATCGGCGCTCCCGCCGTCTCGCCGCCGGTTCGCCATGATGCCCTCCGACGGGGCGCAGACGAGGACCTAAGGCCCCGTGCGCACACCCTGTCAACCTAATATTACTCTCCGTGTTACTTTCTGAAAAGCGCTCCCGATCAGGCGAAGGCGAGGCGCTCGTAGCGCGCCAGATGATGGTCGACGGAGCCGAACTGCGACTGGATCAGGGTGGCCCGCTTGAAGTAGTGGCTCACCGGCAGCTCGTCGGTGATGCCCATGCCGCCGTGGAGCTGGATGGCGTTCTCGCCGACGTATCGGCACGCCTCGCCCGCCTTCGCCTTGGCCGCGGAAATGGCCTTGGCCCGCTCCGCCGCAGGACGGCCCAGATGTAGGGCCGCCATATAGGCCATAGCCTCCGCCTTCTGGCTGAGGATGAACATGTCGACCATTCGATGCTGCAGCACCTGGAAGCTGGCGATCGGGACGCCGAACTGCCGCCGCTGCTTGGTGTAGTCGACGGTGCGCGAGACGAGCTCGCGAAGCACGCCGGTGGCCTCGGCGCAGACCGCGGCGCCGCCGTCGTCGAGCACCTGTTCCAGGACCGGCAGGCCCTCGGCTTCGGAGGTGAGCAGGTTCTCCGCCGGGACGAAGACGTCCTCCAGGTAGACCTCGGACGCCCACCGTCCGTCGATCGTGCGATAGTCGCGGCGCTCCAGCCCCGCGGCGCTCCGTTCCAGGGCGAAAAGGGCGACGCCATGACGCTCGCGGCGGGCGCCGCCGGTGCGCGCGCTGACGATCAGCCAGTCCGCCTCCGGCGCGCCGACCACCACGGACTTGTGTCCGCTCAGCGTGTAGCCGGCGTTGGTCTTCTGCGCGGAGGTGGCGAGGTCGTGCCAGCAGAAGCGCGCCTGCGGCTCGGCATAGGCGAGCGCCATCCGCAGCTCGCCCGCGATGATCCCGCCGATGAGCTCTGCGGCGAGGGGCGCCGCGCTCCGGCGCAGCACGCCGCCGCAAAGCACGACCGTCTCGAGAAAGGGCTCCAGGACCAGGTGCTGTCCGAGCGCCTCCATGATGACCATGATGTCGACCGGCGTGCCGCCTAGGCCGCCCTGCGCTTCGCTGAAGGACGTCCCCAGGATGCCGAGATCTTCCGCCAAGGCGCGCCAGACCCGGCTCTCCTCGCCAGGCGCCCCGCTCATCAGGCTGCGCCGCCGCTCGAAATCGTAGTGCTCCGCCAGGAAGGCCAGCAGACTGTCCTGCAGGATGCGCTGTTCTTCCGTGAAGCTGAGATCCATCCCTGGTCCCCAAGAGAGCTGAAAACGGCCGATCGGCTTGCGCTTACGGCGAAAAACTAGCACACCGTGCACGCTCGCTGGCGGATCGTCTACTGCAGACAGCCCGAGCGACCTCGCGCCCTGGGAGAAGGCTGTGGAACACCCATCCGATCGCCGTCCGCCGCCTGCCCCTCGGCCGCCGCCGGAGGATCTGGTGCAAGAGCTGGAAAACATGGGGATTCCGCCCGGGAGCTACGACGTTCGGCCGCTCGACGCCGTGCGGCGGACGATCGCCCGTCGGATGACCGAATCCTTCCGCGACGTGCCACATTTTCCAATGCTTGCGAAAATTGAGGTCGACGCGCTTCTGCAGCTGCGGCGCGAGCTCAACGCCCGGCCCGACGCGACGCGGGTTTCGCTGAACGACATGCTGATCAAGGCTGCCGGGCTGGCGCTCCAGCGCTTCCCCGCGGCGAACGCCAGCTACACGCCCAAGGGCCTCGTCTTCCACCACCATGCGGACATCGCCGTGGCCGTGGCCATCGAGGGTGGGCTGGTGACCCCGATCGTGCGGCGGGCCGAGGAAAAGGCCCTGGAGGAGATCTCTCGCGAGATGAAGGATCTGGCCGAGCGCGGGCGCGCCAAGCGCCTGCTTCCGCCCGAGTACTTCGGCGGCACCTTCTCGATCTCAAACCTGGGCATGTTCGGCGTCGCCAGCTTCGGCTCGGTGCTCAATCCGCCGCAGGGCTGCATCCTCTCCGTCGGCGAGCCGGAGAAGCAGTATCGGTTCCGCGGCGACGAACCTTACGTGGCCACGATGCTCGAGGTCACCCTGACCTGCGACCACCGGGTGGTGGACGGGGCGACGGGCGCCCAATGGCTGCAGGTGTTCCGGAGCATACTGGAAAATCCAGCGCAGCTCGCGGGGGCGTGAACCCCGCGCCGGACATGCGCGCGAGGGAGGCTTGGCGATGAGGCTCTATTCGGTCGGCCGTTCACCGTTCGCGGCGCGCGTCCGCTGCGTGATCTACGCCAAGGGGCTCGATGTGGACCTGGTCGCTCCGCCGGAGACAGGGCTGAAGGGGCCCGAGTACCTCGCCATCAACCCTCTGGGACGACTGCCCGCGCTGGTGCTCGATGGCGGCGAGGTCATTCCGGAATCCGAGGTCATCGTCGAATATCTCGAGCAGGTGTTCCCCGAGCCGGCGGTCACCCCCGAGGAGCCGCGCGCGCGGGCGCGGGCGCGGCTGATCGCGCGCGCCGCAGAGCTCTATCTGCTGGGCCCGGTCTTCGAGCTGTTCCCGCAGCTCGATCCCTCGCACCGCGACCTCGCGGCGACGGAGCGGGCGTTCGCCAGGCTGGAGGAGGGGGAGCGGCAGCTGGAGGGCCTGCTCTGCGGCGGGGCGTTCGCCTCCGGGCCGGAGCCGACCGTCGCCGACTTCATGACCGTTCCGGCCTGGTTCTGGGTCGGCGAGATCCATCGGGCGTTCGGGCGCGAGGTCGCGCTCGCGGAC
>JAQGIJ010000038.1 GCA_028291285.1 Phenylobacterium sp.
CTCGTCCAGCACCCGGTCGATCAGGGTGCGCCCGGCGACCTCGATCAGCGCCTTGGGCCGGGTGTCGGTCAGCGGCCGCATGCGGGTGCCGAGGCCGGCGGCCAGCACCATCGCCGTCTTCGGGCCGGAGGCCGTTCCCGCGGTCGTCACGCGCGGGCCTCCGCCGGCACGTGCCGGTCGAACCAGGCCTTCAGCCCGGCGAGCTGCGGATCCTGCAGGTTGCGCTCGAGATAGCGCCAGGTGCGGGGCATGTAGGCGCGGTACTGCGGCCGGCCGGCGAGGGTCTGGCGGGCGAAGACGCGGCCCAGGATGCGCGCGGCGTTGGCTGCGGCGAGCGCCCGGTAGTCGGCCATGAAGTCCTCGTGATGGAGGTTCGGCCGGGCGGCCAGGAAGCGTTCGAGCATGGCCGTTTCCAACTCCGGCGACACGTCGCGGCGCGCGTCCTGCAGCAGGTGGGTCAGGTCCCAGGCCGGGTGCGCGCGCAGCGCGTCCTGGAAGTCGAGCAGCCCCACCCGGGCAGGACCTGGCCGCTCGGGCAGCCAGAGCAGGTTCTGCGCGTGGTAGTCGCGATGCGTGAAGACGGTGGCTCCGGCTTCGCCCCTGACCCAGACCGGCGCCCACAGCGCGTCCCATTCGGCCACGGCCTCGGCCGAGGGCTGCGGGATGCCCGTGAACTTCGGCCACCAGTTCAGGAAGGTGTCGGTGCCGATCTTGAGCGCCAGGGTGTCGTAGCAGAGCAGCGGCCAGCTGGCGCCATCGGCCACGAGCACGGCGGGCGGCGGCGTCTCCTGAAGCGCCGCCTGCACGTCGACCGCCGCCTCGTAGAGCGGCCGCTCGGCCTCGCCCTGCTCGATCAGGGTGGCGAACAGACCATCGCCAAGGTCCTCCAGCACCGCCAGCCCGGCCTCGACCTCGTGGGCGAAGACGATCGGGGCGGAGAGGCCGCGCTGGCGCAGGTACCCCGCCACGGCGACGAACGCCGCGACCGAGCCTGCCGCCAGGCGCGAGGCGGCATTGTAGCCGGCCGCGCGGCGCTGCTCGGGCGTGGCGTCCGGCCCGCAGGGCGCGCTCTCCAGCGCGGGCGGCTGGTCCATGAAGATCAGCCGCGAGCCATCGGCCAGATGCAGGCGCTCGTAGCGCCGCGTCGAGGCGTCGCCGCTCAGCGGTTCGCGACGCGCCGGGCCGAAGCCGTGGCGGGCCAGGAAGTCCGACTTCAGCGCCTCACGATCCGAACTCAAGCCCACGTCCTTCCCACGCCCCATGGCCGGCGAGCGTGACGTCGCGCGCCTCGCCCGTTTGCGAAAGCGCGATCTCTACATCGAGTCGGTGACGGGGAAGCCGGCCGTCC
Source organism: Phenylobacterium sp. (assembly GCA_028291285.1). The sequence continues at coordinate 1,349 of JAQGIJ010000038.1, forward strand.
AGCCGCTCGGGCCACTCGATCACCGCCGCCCCGTCCTCCAGCGCCTCGTCGAGACCGATCTCATAGGCTTCGTCCGGCGACGAGAGGCGATAGAGATCGAAGTGGGCGACCTTCAGCCGCGCCCCCTCGTAGAACTGCGCCAGGGTGAAGGTCGGCGAGGGCACCTCCTCGTCCGGCGCCGTGAGCGCGCGCACCAGGGCCCGGGCCAGGGTCGACTTGCCGGCGCCGAGCGGACCGGAGAGGCAGACCGCTTCGCCCGGCTGCAGGGCGGCGGCGATGGCGGCGCCGAGGCGCTGGGTGGCGGCCTCGTCGGCGAGCCGCAAGGTGCTGGGGCTCATGCGAACGGCCGGTCCGGGTCGGCAGGCAGCTGGTTCTCCACATAGGTTTTCAGCCGCCGCGTGACCTCGCCCGCGTCGCCGGCCAGCGCCTGGGGGGCGATCGGCTGGCCGACCGTCAGCCGGAAGGCGCGACCCCGCTTGTTGAGCAGCTCGTGGAAGAGGGTGATGTCGCGAAGCTCGCTGGAGACCTGGTGGAACAGGTGGAAGAGGGTCGACCAGGGGCCGGCCACATGGATCGGCAGCACCGTCGCGCGGCGCTTGCGGGCGATCGAGACGGCGGTGGGCGCCCAGGGCAGGTCGCGGAGCCGGCCGTCGGGCTGGCGGCGCGCCAGGCGCCCGGCGGGGAACATCACCAGGGCGCGCTCGGCCTGCAGCGCCGCGCGGGTCGCCTCCAGGGTCCGCCGCGCCGTCTCGCGGGTGCGCTTGGCCTCCACCCATTCCACCGGGATCAGCACCTCGCCGAAGCGGGGCGACACCCGCTGGGCGTCGGCGTTGGCGTAGAAGCAGAGATCCGGGCGCACGGTCTTCAGCGTGTCGTAGACCGCGATCCCGTCGGCAATGCCGGTAGGGTGGTTGCAGATCACCACCAGCCGTCCGGTTCCCGGGATCCGCTCGCCGTGGCGGGTCTCGACCTTCAGCGCCAGGCCGCGGGAGACGTCCTCCAGGGCCGCCGCCCCCGGAAGCGGGGCGATGGCGTCGGCCATCCGACGGGCCTTGCGGTAGTCGAGGAGGGCGTAGAGCAGCGGCCTGGCGACCGGCCACGCGGGACTCGCCACCAGCCTGGGCGCGCGCTCGGCGATCAGCACGTCGATGATGTGCGCCTGAGGCTTGGCGCGCAACGCGGCGGAGGCGGGGGAGAGGGCCGTCATCGCGGCCGAAGATGCCCCGCGCCGCCAGCGGCCGGCAAGCGGAGGATCTAGACCCCCCGCTGTTCCTTCGACCGGGCGAGCACCGTCTCGCGGCGGGCGGCGATGTCGGCGCCCTTGCCGGCGCGCCAGCCGCCTTCGGCGCCGTGGCGGGCGTGGACCTCGCGGGCCTGCGCCATCGGCAGGTGCATGCTCTCGTCCCAGTCGCGGCGCATGGCGCTGATCATCTGCTTGTCCTGCTCGGCGATCGCCTCGGCGAGCTTCAGCGTGAACGGCAGCAGCTCCTCGTGCGGCGTGACGTGGTTGGCCAGGCCGATGCGCAGCGCCGTGGCGGCGTCGACGAAGTTGCCGGTCATCGACATCTCCCGCGCCCAGGCCATGCCCACGCGCCGCGGCAGGTCCACCAGCACCGGGCCGGGGTAGACCCCCACCCGCACGTGGGTGTCGGCGAAGGCCGCGCGCTCCGAGGCCACGATGAAGTCGCAGGCCAGCGCGATCTCGAAGCCGCCGGTGACCGCTGGCCCGTTCACCGCGGCGACCAGCGGCGTGGCCGAGGCGGTGAGCGCGTCGCTGTAGGAGGGGAGGTCGCTCAGCGCCGCCGTGCCCAGGTCCTTCAGGTCCAGCCCCGCGCAGAACGCCGGATCGGCCCCGGTGACGACGATGCAGCCCGTGTCCTGGGCTTCGGCCACGGCGGCGCGGAAGGCGCTCGCCAGCTCGACATTGATGGCGTTG
>JAQGIJ010000367.1 GCA_028291285.1 Phenylobacterium sp.
ATGGTGGGTGTAGTAGGATTCGAACCTACGACCCGCTGATTAAGAGTCAGCTGCTCTACCAACTGAGCTATACACCCATCCCGTCGCCGGGGCTCTTTGAGGCCCGGCTGCGAGGGCGCGGAAAATACGCGAAAACGCGGCGTTGGCAAGCGCCGCGCCAACTTGGCCTTTGGACGACGGAAATCAGCGTGAGCGCAGTGGATTTCGCCTATCTCGAGGGCTTCCTCAGTGGCGACATGGCGGTGGTCGTGGAAGTGCTTGAGCTCTTCCGCAAGCAGGGCGCGACCTGGAGCGCGGGCCTGGAGCCCGGCAACCCCGACTGGCGGGCGGTGGCGCACACCATCAAGGGTGCGGCGCGCGGCATCGGCGCCAACGCCCTGGGCGAGGCCTGCGACACGGCGGAATTCGGCGCGCCGGAGGACCTGCCGGCGGTGCGCCTGGCGCTCGACGCGGCGCTCACGGAGATCTCGGCCTATCTGGCGCGCCAGGCCCCCGCCTGATCGGCTCAGGCGCGCTGCTGGTCCCAGCTTGCGAACTCGTAGGCGATGCAGCGGTCGACGAGGGTGCGCCAGACCGGCTCGGCGATGGCCTCGGAGAGGCCGGCCTGGCGGGCGTAGGCCTTGACCTTGGCGACCACGTCCTCGATCCGGGCGGCGTCGCGCACCGCGGCGCGGTCGCCCTTGATGCGGGCGGCGGCGTCCATGTAGCGCTGGCGCTCGGCCAGCAGCGCCACGAGCGCGCGGTCCAGCGCGTCCACGCCCTGGCGCACCTCGGCCATGCTGCTGCACTCGGCCGGCGGGCGGCGCTCGTCGATCGTCAAGCTCATGGCGGCCTCTTCGCGTCTCGTCAGATGCCGGCGCCGTTGTCGATGGCCCGAAGCGCCGCCTCGTGCGCCTGGGCCTCCGCCTCGATCCAGCTGCTGAAGGCCTTGACCTGCGGCAGCCGGCCCTTGGCCTTGGGGTGGACGAGGTAATAGGCGAAGTCCACGGCGGTGGCGATCTGCAAAGGCGCGATCAGCCGGCCGGCGTCGAGGTCCGCCTGCGCCAGCGTCCGCTTGGCCAGCGCCACGCCGCGGCCGTTCGCCGCGGCTTCGATGACCAGGCTGCTCTGGTTGAAGCGCGGTCCGCGCATGCCGTCGGCGCCACGCACCCCGCGGGCGGCCAGCCACATCGACCAATCCGGGCAGCTGTCGTCGAGGTCCGGCGAGCCGTCGTGCAGCAGCACGTGGTTCTTCAGGTCTTCCACGGTGTTCAGCGGCTGCTCCTTGCCGAGCTCGGGGCTGATCACCGGGATCACCGTCTCGCTCATCAGCCGGCGCACCTCCAGGCCCGGATAGCGGCCGGAGCCGTAGCGGATCGCCACGTCCACCTCGCCGGCGGTCAGGTCGACGAGCTCGATGCCGGCGGAAAGCCAGATGTCCACCTGCGGATGCGCCTGCTCGAACGCCCCCAGCCGCGGCACCAGCCACTTGGCGGCGAAGGAGGGCGGGGCGGTGAGCGTCAGCCGGCGGCCGTCGACGGCGGCGGTGAGCAGGCTGGCGGCCTCCGCCAGGCGGTCGAACGCCTCGCGCAGCGCGGGCAGGGCGGTCTGGGCGGCGTCGGTCAGGAGCAGGCCCCTGGGGGTGCGCTTGAAGAGCGCCGCCCCCACATAGTCCTCGAGGTTCTGGATTTGCTGGCTGACGGCGCCGGGCGTGACGGAGAGCTCGTCCGCGGCGCGGCTGAAGTTCAGGTGCCGGGCCGCCGCCTCGAAGGCGCGAAGCGCGTTGAGCGGCGGAAGACGTCGGCGCTCCTGCGGTCGTTCCATGAGATTTGCTGACACCCCCGGCAGAAGTCCTTGGCTTGCGAATTGGCCCCTCGAGCCCTTATTTGCAAGCGTCCACCGATGTCTCGGCCCTTTTCGTCGGAGGACTTTCGACGGGACGGGCGCAAGTCCGTCCCGTCCTGATTCCCAGAGTTCAGTATTAGAGAAGCTTACGATGATTTCCCACCGCGAAGACAGGTCGAAGGGCCGGCGAGGCCTGGTCGCCCTGGGGGGCCCGGCCCCGCGCAAGGCGGGCGCCGTGTGGCTGGTGGGCGCCGGCCCCGGCGATCCGGAGCTTCTGACGATCAAGGCGCTGAAGGCGCTGCAGGCCGCCGAGGTGGTGGTCCACGACGGTCTGGTCTCGGCGGAGATCCTCGACCTCGCCCCGGCCGGCGCGCGGCGGATCTCGGTGGCCAAGCGCAAGTCGCGCCATTCCTACAGCCAGAACGAGATCAACAGCATGCTGGTGGCGTTCGCCCTGGAGGGGCTGAACGTGGTCCGGCTGAAGGGCGGCGACCCGTTCATCTTCGGCCGCGGCGGCGAGGAGCTGGAGGCCGCGCGCGCCGCCGGCGTCGCCTGCCACGTGGTCCCGGGCGTGACCGCGGCGCTGGCCGCCGGCGCCTCGGCCGGCGCGCCGCTGACCCACCGCGGATCGGCCCAGGCGGTGACCTTCGTCACCGGCCATGCCGCGAAAGGCGGCGAGCCGGAG
>JAQGIJ010000386.1 GCA_028291285.1 Phenylobacterium sp.
TCTCGGTCACGATCGCCGAATGCAGCAGGGCCGCGGCCACCAGCCAGGGCATGAAGGAGGCGTTCTCGACGGGATCCCAGAACCACCAGCCGCCCCAGCCGAGCTCGTAGTAGGCCCAGAAGGAGCCGAGCGTGATGCCCACCGTAAGCAGGCTCCAGGCGGCCAGCGTCCACGGCCTGATCCAGCGCGCCCAGGCCGCGTCGACCCGGCCCTCCAGGAGGGCGGCGACGGCCAGGGAAAAGACCACCGACAGGCCGACATAGCCCGCGTAGAGGAAGGGCGGGTGGATCGCCAGCGCGGGGTCCTGCAGCAGCGGGTTGAGCGAGCGGCCCTCCACCGGCGGCAGCGCGACCCGCGCGAGCGGGTTGGAGGCGAAGACGGTGTAGGCCAAGAAGACCGTCCCCAGCCCCCCTTGCGTCGCCACCATCAGGGCGCGCAGGCCGCGCGGCAGGTTGCGGCTGAGGAGCGCCGCGGCGGCCCCATAGCCGGTGAGCGCCAGGCACCAGAGGAGCATGGAGCCCTCGTGGCTGCCCCAGGTCCCCGCCACCTTGTAGAGCATCGGCTTTTCGGTGTGGGAATTGGCCGCCACGTTCGCCACCGAGAAGTCGGAGACGACGAAGGCGTGCATCAGAGCGGCGAAGGCCACGGCCACGCCGAGGAAGGCCGCGACGGCCGCGCCCTCGCCGGCCGCCGCCAGTGTCGCGGATCGGCGCACGCGCGCCAGCGCCGAGAGCCCCAGCTGGACGACCGAGAAGGCGAGCGCCAGGACGAGGGCGAAGGCGCCGAGCTCGGCGGACATCTAGACGCCGCCTCCCGCTGCGGGCCCGCCGGCGCCGGACGCATAGCTGGGCCTGGCGCCGTCGCCGCGCCACTCGCCCTGCGCCTTCAGGGCGCGGGCGACCTCGCGGGGCATGTAGCGCTCGTCGTGCTTGGCCAGCACCTGCCTGGCTTCGAAGACGCCGTCGGGGCGGAAGGCGCCCACCGCCACCACGCCCTGCCCCTCGCGGAAGAGGTCCGGCAGGTCGCCCTGGAACACGACCCTGTCGAGGGTGCGCTGGTCCTCGACCGTGAACTCCACCGCCCCATCCGCATGCTTGACCACCGAGCCCTTGGCGACCAGCCCGCCCAGCTGGATCGCGCGGCCGGCCGGCGGACGCGCCTTGGCAGCCTGGGAGGGGGTGTAGAAGAAGGAGACGGAGTCGCCGAGGCCCCAGAGCGTCAGTCCCACCGCAAGCGCCAGCACCGGGGCGATGGCGGCGACCAGGGTCAGGCGGCGGCGCGCCTTGGGGGATTTGGGCAGCAGGCTCATCGCATCCGCTCCGCGCGCGAGGCGGCCTCGAGCTGGGCCAGGATCTCCGTCTTGCCGGCGTAGCGCGCCTTCGCCTCCGCCAGCGTCTCATCGCGCCGGGCGGTGTCGCCGAGCACCGCGTAGGCGCGCACCAGGCGCACCCAGCCTTCGGCGTCGTCGGGATTGGCCTTGAGCCGCTGGGCGAGCCCCTCGACCATGCCGCGGATCATGGCGAGCTGGTCCTGCGGCAGGGCGGGGGCGCCGCGGGGCTGGCCTTCGGCGTCGGCGATGGCTTCCACGAGGGTCGGGCGGCGCGGATCCTGGGTCGGCATGTCGGCCAGCAGCGCGCGCCAGGCGGCGAGGCCGCCGGACTTGTCGCCGCGGGCGATCTGGGCGCGGGCGAGATGGAAGCGGGCGGCGAAGGCCTGCGGATCTCGCTGCACGGCCTGGCGGAAGGCGGCTTCCGCCTCCGGCGAGACCTCGCCATTGGCGGCGGCGACCTCGGCCTCGCCGAGCAACTCCCTGAGGTCCGCCCGCTGCGGCGCGAGCTGCACGGCGTGGCGCATGGCGCGGACGGCGCCGGCCGGGTTCTGCGAGGCGCCCTCGGCGATCGCCAGATAGCGGAAGCCCTGCGGGTCGCGGGGATGGTCCCGGGTCAGCCGCTCGAGCACGGCGGCGAGCTGCGGCGCGGTGAGGCTGGCGGGATCGGCGGCGCGCCAGGCCGCCAGCCGCTTTGCGAACGGCTGGTCGCCCATGCCGGGCTGGCCCACGACCAGGTAGATGGCGAGCGCGGCGGCCGAGGCGACGACGACGGCGATCAGCGCCGGGCGGCGGCCCTCACCGTCGGTGCTCCAGGCCAGCGCCGGCGCGTCGGCGGCGCCCAGGAGCCGGCGGGCGGCCTCGGCATGGGCGATCCTGCGCTCGCTCTCCCCGATCAGGCCTCGCCCGGCGAGCTCGTCGATCTCGGCAAGCTGGCGGCGGTAGACGGCGGGCGTGGGATCGAACGCCTCTTCGCGGGCCGCGCGAGCGGCGCGCGCCAGCACTAGGCCGGCGGCGGCGGCGGCGAGAACGCCGGCTACGACCCAAAAGGTGATCATGGCGCGCGCTTTAGCCGAAATGGCGGGCGCGCGCGAGCGCGGCGTCAGGTCCCGGTGGCGCGCCGGAGCTCCGGCTCCGCACCGCCGGCCGAGGCGGACGCGGAGACCGCTCGCCGGCGGACCAGGTCCGCGGCCTTGTCGTCGCGCACCAGGCCGCTGAACTTGGCGGCGATGGCCAGGAAGGCGCGGGCGTGATCCTGGTTCTCGGCCTCGCCGGTCTTCACCAGGTCGAGCAGCTCTTCGACATAGAGGTCGAGCTCCTCGGCGAGCATCTCGAGGAGCTTGGAGCGGGCCGAGGCGAAGCCTCCGTAGTTGGAGCTGAAGCGCACTTCGCTGACGAAGGTGAGGAGGGTTTCGCAGCGGCGCACGGCGGTAGCGTCCGGCGGCACGTTGAGCCGGGGGATGCTGCGGCGGATGCGCTTCAGCTTCGCCCGGCCGCTCGGCAGCGCCTGGTGGAAGTACTTGTCGCACTCGCGGAAGCGGCCCTCGACGATGCCGGCCAGCGCCTTGCGATGCTTGATCAGCGCGTGGCCCCAGCCGTGCTCACGGGAGAGGGAGACGAAGGTCTCGAGCTCGTTGGCCTGGGTGGTGACCTTGTCGACCAGGCGCGCAGCCTGGATCGCCGCCTCGGGGCCGCCGTCGAGGTCGATCTTGACGATCTTCTTCAGAGCGTCCTCGATCTCGCTCAGCACCCGCTCGCCGAAGACGCCGAGCTCGGAATCGGCGAGATAGCGCTCGGTTGGCCGCTCCATGATCGCGCAGATGATGCGCAGGATCATCCATTCGTGCTGCAGCTGCGAGGCCAGCATCTGGAAGAAGCGGGCCCCGGCATCCGGCGAAATGGCGACGGCGTCCTTGTAGGCCAGGCGCGAGCCGATCATGGCGTCGTCGGTTTGTTGGGCGGTCCATTCCGGCAGCTTGTGGGCCACGCCGCGCACGACGGCCGCCAGGTCGAGACAGGCCAGCAGCGTCTGGCCGCCGTCCGGGCGGGCCTCGTCGCAGGCCTCCGTCACGGCGCGAAACTCGCGCAGCTCGCCGGCGCGGAGGCCCTTGGCGGCGATGCGCACGAGCCGGTCGAAATGTTCGGTGCTGGTGACGCCCGGGCGGTAATCGTAGAGCGCGAGCTCGGCGTTGCGGACGATCGCCGGCGCCAGGGCCTTCAGGCCGCGCCAGAGCAGGCCCATGACCTGGACCGGGAAGACAAGCCGTTCCGGATCGCGGCCGTCGCCCACGCACATCGGCGCGATCGGCAGGAGGACCACATTGCGCAGCTGTCGGTCGCGGGCTTCGAGCTCGACCATGCGACGCACGCTCGCCAGTGCGGTGTCACCGCTGGCGGAGGCCAGCGCCTGATGCAGCCCGTCCACAACCTTGTCGGGCGCGGTCTCTACCAGGGTCCGGACGATCTCCAGCTTGCGCTCCGAAAGAGCGGCCATGGCGAGGCTCCACTCGGGCGCTGCCAGCCCGTCATGGTGAAGATGGCGACTGCGGGTTAAGGCTTTCCCAAGTCGGGATTTTTTCAGGCTTCCGCGCGCGGCAGCTCGACCACCAAGCGTAGCCCGCCCAGCGGCGAGGTGTCGAGCACGACGCCGCCGCCATAGGCGCGGGCGAGCTCGTCGAGGATCGAGAGGCCAAGCCCGGATCCGGGCGCATTCTCGTCGAGGCGCGCGCCGCGCTTCAAGACCGCCTCGCGCCCTTCCGCAGGCAGGCCCGCGCCGTCGTCCTCGACGGTCAGGCGCAGGCGTTCCTCGCCATCGGACTCCGCGCGCACACGCACCTTCGAGCGGCCCCACTTGCAGGCGTTCTCCATGCCGTTTCCGGCGATCTCCAGGAGATCCTGCCGCTCGCCCTGGAAGTAGAGGTCCTCGGAGGCGTCCCAGTCGATGGCCATGCCCTTGTCGCTGAAGATGCGCTCCAGGGTGCGGGCGAGCTCGTCGAGGACCTCGGCCACCGAGGTGCGCTCCCCCTGTCCTTGCGCGCGGGCCGCGGCGCGGGCGCGGCGCAGATGGTGGTCGACCTGCTGGCGCATGGCTTCGGTCTGGCGGCTCACGACCTCGGCCAGGGCGCCGGGACGCTGGGAGGCTTCGGTCAGCATCACCGAGATCGGCGTCTTGAGGGCGTGGGCCAGGTTGCCGACGTGGGTGCGCTGCCGCGCCACGACCTCCTGGTTGTGGGCGACCAGGGCATTGAGCTCCTCGGTAAGGGGGGCGAGCTCCAGCGGGTAGGCGCCGGCCAGCCGCTCGGCCTTGCCCCGTCGGACGGAGGCCACCTCGTGGCGCAGCTCAAACAGCGGGCGCAGGCCCACCCGCACCTGGATGACGATGGCCGTGATCAGCCCGCCGCCCAGCAGCAGGAAGGCCGCCGCCGTCGCCGCCACGAAGCCGCGGACGTCGCGGTCAACCGCCGAACGGTCCTCGGCGGCCAGGAATATCACCGGCGTCGGCCGTCCGGGCAGCCAGTTCTGCTGCGCGCGCGCGCGCAGCGGCTCGTTGAGCGGTCCGCGGCTGTCGTAGGCCACGCCCTTGCCCGGCTGGGCCTTGAACCGGGCGACCAGGTCGGGCGGCGTCTTCAGCGCGGAATCGAACAGCGAGTAGGATCGCGTGATCGGTCGCACCGTCCCCTGGTCCGTCGGCTCTGCGATCTCCCAGTAGCGGCCGGAGTAGGCCGCGAGCGCGCGCTCGTCGGTGAGCGGCGGGGCGAAGACCTCGTGGGTCTGGGGGTCGACCGTCGAATAGCGGACCAGGTTGTCGATCAGCTCATGCAGCCCCTGGTCCACGCGCCGGATCGCCGCCTGCTGGAACAGGAAAGCCAGCACGACCGCAGTGATCACCAGCGCGGCCAGGCTCCAGCCGACCGCCAGGAGCACGAGGCGGCGCGCCAGGGAGGGCTGGCGCAGCCATTGGGCGAACGGCGGCGACGACCTAGGCCGGCCCAGCGTCGCTGTCCTCGTCATCGGGACAGGTGAGCCGGTAGCCCAGCCCGCGCACGGTCTCGATCCGCTCCGGGCCGATCTTCTTGCGCACCCGGCCGATGAACACCTCGATGGTGTTGGAGTCGCGGTCGAAATCCTGATCGTAGAGGTGCTCGACCAGCTCGGTGCGGCTGATCACCCGCCCCTGGTGCATCATCAGATAGTGCAGCAGCCGGTACTCCAGCGAGGTGAGCCGCAGCGGCTCGCCGTTGACGCTGGCCCGCGCGGCGCGGGGATCGAGCCGAAGGCCGCCGCAGGAGAGGTTGGGCGCCGCGTGCCCGGCCGAGCGGCGCAACAGCGCCCGCAGCCGCGCCAGCAGCTCCTCGGTGTGGAAGGGCTTGGTGAGATAATCGTCGGCGCCAGCGTCGAAGCCCGCCACCTTCTCGCTCCACGCGGCCCGCGCGGTGAGGATCAGCACGGGCGTGGCGAGATTGTCCCTGCGCCAGCGCTCCAGCACCGAAACGCCGTCGACCTTCGGCAGGCCGAGGTCGAGGATGATGGCGTCGTAGGGCTCGGTCTCGCCGAGGTACTGAGCCTCTTCGCCGTCCGGCGCATGGTCCACCGCATAGCCAGCGTCGGCCAGCGCCAGCTTCAGCTGACGGGAGAGGTCCGGATCGTCTTCCACTAACAGGATACGCAATGTTCGCCGCGTCCCTTCCGCTTGAACGGGTTCAGCCGCCTTGGCGGCCGATGATCTGGCCGCTTTCGGCGTCAACCACGAAGATCACCACACGTCCGTCCGGCGTCTGCCACTGGACGAAATAGGCAGGCCGGCCGCCGGCCTCGCCCATGGTGGTGTTCAGATGCCGCCCAGGCTGCCGCTGGGCGATCGTCGCCAGAACGCGCGACAGCGGAGCCTGGCGCCCAGCAGCCTGCCCCCCGGGCCCAGGCTCCTGCGCGACCGCCGCCACAGGACCGGCGAGGGCGGCGAGCAGAGCCGAGATGACGAGCAGGCGTTTCATGCGCACCACACCTAACGTCCCAGGACTGAACCAGGGCTGAACGCTGGGTTATGGAACGGCGGCGCTGTTCTGTCATCCGAAGGCCGGTATCGACGCCCCCGCGGGCTTTGTCCCGCCCGGCCCGCGCACGGTTCATCGTCGCCGCGCCCAAGGCGCTACTTGCGCCGGCGCGGCGTGTAGGGGCGCTTCTGTCGCCAGGTCTCGGCGAAGGCCTCCAGCTCCGCGTCCGGGGCGTCCGGCAAGACCACCGTCAGCCGGGCGAAGAGGTCTCCCCGGCGGCCTTGTGTATCGGAGAGCCCGCGTCCCTTGAGGCGCAGCCGCGTGCCGGTGTTGGCGCCCTTTGGCACCGT
>JAQGIJ010000409.1 GCA_028291285.1 Phenylobacterium sp.
GCCATGGGCACGGCCGGCCAGCGCTGCACGACGCTGCGCCGCCTGTTCGTGCACGAGAGCGTCCATGACGCGCTGCTGCCGCGGCTGAAGGCGGCCTACGCCTCCGTGCCGGTGGGCGATCCGCGCAAGGCCGGGACGCTGGTCGGGCCGCTGATCGATGCGGGCGCCCTGGCCGCCATGCGCCGCGCGCTGGACGAGGCGCGGGCCGCGGGCGGGGTGGTCCACGGCGGCGAGGCCGTGGCGGTCCCCGGCTGCCCCGAGGCGGCCTATGTGCGCCCGGCCCTGGTGGAGATGCCCGATCAGGCCGAGGTGGTCCGCCGGGAGACCTTCGCGCCGATCCTCTACGTGATGCGCTACGCCGAGCTGGAGGAGGCGATCGCGCGGCAGAACGCGGTCCCGCAGGGGCTGTCGTCCTCGATCTTCACCAACGACCTGCGCGAGGCCGAGATCTTCACATCGGCCCAGGGCTCCGACTGCGGCATCGCCAACGTCAACATCGGCCCGTCCGGGGCCGAGATCGGCGGGGCGTTCGGCGGCGAGAAGGAGACCGGCGGCGGGCGCGAGGCGGGCTCGGACTCCTGGAAGGCCTACATGCGCCGGGCCACCAACACGGTGAACTACGGCCGCACCCTGCCGCTGGCTCAGGGCGTGCAGTTCGACCTCTGAGGCGCCGCCCTCAGGTGAGGCGGATCTCGATCCGCGCGGAGAAGCCTTCGGCGGCGAAGCTCGGCTCGACCTTGCCGCCCTGGCCCTGCAGCACGGCCGCCACCAGCCGCGTGCCGAAGCCCTGACGGGTCGGGGCCGTGACGGGAGGGCCGCCGATCTCGCGCCACTCCATCGCCGCGCGGGCGCCGCCGGCGGGCAGGCGGCGCAGCGACACCCGGCCGCCGACCGCCGACAGCGCGCCGTACTTCATCGCATTGGTGGCGAGCTCGTGCAGCAGCAGGGCAAGGCCGGTGGCGGTGTCGCCGGAGATCATCAGCCCGTCCAGGTCCGGCGCCACCGCGAAACGCTTCAGGTCGAACGGTCCGAGCACCCGTGCGATCAGCTGGCTGAGCGGCAGGGAGCCGTGCTCCGAGGCCGTGGCGAGGTCCTGCGACTCGGCCATGGCGCCCAGCCGATCCAGCAGGACCACCGCGAGCTCGTCGGCGCTCCGCGCATTGCGCGCCGCGTGCTTGACCATGGCCATCAGCACGGAGAGCGCGTTCTTCCCGCGATGGGCGAGCTCGCGCATCTGCAGCCGGCCGCGCTCTTCGCCCAGCCGCCGCTCGGTGACGTCCAGCGTGGTTCCCTGGATCGCCTTCAGCCCGGCCGCGTCGCGGCGGATCCGTCCGTGCATCATGAGCCAGCGCACCTGGCCGTCACGGCGGACGATGCGATGCTCCACGGTGAAGTCGCCGCCGTCGGGCGCGATCTCGGCGGCGCGGCTGGCCGAGCTCGCCAGTCCCCGGTCGTCGGGGTGTGTCCGGGCCAGATAGCTCTCCACCGTGATCGGCGTCGCTGGCGGCACGCCGAAGATCTCGTACTGGCGTTCCGACCACAGCACCGTGTCCGGATCCTCGCGGGCCCACTGGAAGACGCCCAGGCCGCTCACCTCGAGCGCCTGTTCGAGACGCCGCCGCTCCTCGACCAGCTGTTCGGCGAGGCGACGGGACTCGGTGACGTCGATCATCAGCCCGTCCCACACGGTCGAGCCGTCCGGTTGCAGCTGCGGCGCACAGGTCAGCCGGCACCAGCGCAGCTCGCCGTCCCCCCGGCGCAACTGGACCTCGGCCGAGCTGGCGCGGCCCTCGGCCAGCGCGGCGGCGTGCTCACGCGTCAGGCGGTCGCGGTCTTCGGGCGCGACCAGCTCGGTGAGCGCGTGGCTGTCTGCGAGGATGGTCTCGGCAGTAAGGCCGGTCAGCTCCACACATCCCGCGCCCACGTGCAGAAAGCGGGCGAGCCCTCCGTCTGCGGAGATCAGCATCCGGTAGGGGACGCCCAGGGAGAGCGCCTCGGCCGTGCGCCGAAACGCGGGCTCCTCCGCCTGCAGATGGTCCGCGATGTCGCGCACCGGCCCTCCCCTCGCGCTGGACTTGTAGTTTGTCGGCGCGTGCGCCGGGCGACAACTCTGAATTCCCGGCGCCCTTGACAGCGCTGTCGAATGTCCCCGCATCACAGGCGCTCCCGCTTGGGTTCCGACCGTAAGGCTGAGCTATGAGCGCGGCAGAATAACGACCGAATCCGGAAGCTGGTTGGGGTTGTCCTTCGGGTTCGCCGGGAAGCGCTCGGCGAGCACGTCGCCGCAGAGGCCGATCGCCGCGGCGATACCGGCGCCGGGCTGGCCCCGGCGCAGCCCCTCGACGAGGGCGTCCATGGCGCGGTCCCAGACGTGGTTCTCCACGTGCTCGGCGATGCCGTCGTCGGCGATCAGCTCGGCCATGCGCTCGGCGAAGGAGACAAAGATCAGCACGCCGGTGCGCTCGCGCGTCAGGTGCAGGTTCTTCGCCGCGAACTGTTCCAGCGCGCGCCGGCGGACCCGCTCACGCTTGAACGGCCGGGGCGTCAGCGCCCGCCGCACCGGGGGGATGGCCACAAAGACCAGGGTGAGCACGAACAGCACCGCCTGGGTGAAGATGGCGCCCACCAGAGCGTCGCGGGCGGCCCGCTCGGCGGTCTCGCCCACCTGGGCCGCGGTCCAGCCGCCGAAGAGGGCCGGCACGGTGACGTGGACGCCGCCCAGCAGCAGCAGCAGCGGCCCCAGCAGGGCCACGCCCGCGGCCCAGGCCAGCGGCGTCTCGCCGTAGTCGCCGCTCTCCTCGGTGACGACGCAGTAGATCTCGCCCGTGGTGCGCGCCTCGGCCTCGTGGATGGCGCTCTCGATGGCCGTGAGGTCGGCGGGGCTCAGCTTCATCACCAGCTCCCCGAGGATCCGCCGCCGCCGAACGAGCCGCCGCCGCCGGAGAAGCCGCCGCCATCCCCGCCGCCGAAACCGCCGCCCCCGCCGCGCCCGCTCCCCGAGAGCATCAACGGCAGCAGCCACCAGAGGCCGCCGCCGCCGCCGAAGCCGCGCCGGCCGCCGAAGCCGCGCAGGATGGAGCCCAGCACCCAGAAGACGATCAGCACCGTGACGATCAGCCCGATCGGGATCCCGCCGCCGGCGCCTTGGGCGCGCTGCTGCTGCGCCTGGGCGACCTTAGCCTTGGCCTGGTCCTCCGGCAGCGCCAGCTGCTGGATCACCGCCTCGGCGCCGTCGACGACGCCCTGCTCCATCTGGCCGGCGCGGAACTTCGGCAGCACCTTCTGCTGCAGGATCACGCTGGAGAGCGCATCGGTGAGCACCGGCTCCAGCCCATAGCCCACCTCGATGCGGACCTTCCGCTCATTGGGGGCCACCAGGAAGACGACCCCGTCGTTCTGGCCCTTGCGGCCGATCCCCCAGGCGCGGCCGAGCTGGTAGCCGTAGTCGGCGATGTCGTAGCCCTGCAGGTCAGGGATGGTGGCGACAACCATCTGGTGGCCGGTCTGCTGCTCCAGGCCGGCGAGGTCCTGATCCAGCTTCTGGACGGCGGCCGGAGAGAGGATGTGCGCATTGTCGACCACCCGCCCCGTCAGCGGCGGGAACTGCGGCGCGGCCAGCGCGGCGGTGGCGAAGAGCCAGACGAACGCGAGCGCCAATAGCGCCGCGAGCTTGCGCGTAAAGCCCTCTCCGCCCTGCGGGCTTCGGCTCATCGCGCCGGCGCAGGCGTGGTCGCCGGAGCGGCCGGCGCGGGGGCGGCGGGCGGCGCGGAGCCCGGCGTGACCGGCTGGCCCACCGGCGGTGCGCCGAAGTTGACGCTGGGGGCGCTCTGGGCGGCGCCGGTGGCCTGGAACATCTGCATGGGCGGCGAGCCGGAGTAGAAGGTCTTGGCCCACAGCACAGTCGGGAAGGTGCGCAGCGTGGTGTTGTAGTCCCGCACAGCTTCGTTGTAGTCGCGCCGGGCGATGGCGATCCGGTTCTCGGTGCCCTCCAGCTGGCTCTGCAGGGCCAGGAAGTTCTGGTTCGACTTCAGATCCGGATAGTTCTCCTGGATCATCATCAGCCGGCCGAGCACGCCGGAGAGCCGGTCCTGCGCCTGCTGGAACTGCTGGAACTTGGCCGGATCGGTGAGCGTCGAGGCGTCCACCTTCACCTGGGTGGCCGAGGCGCGCGCCTGGGTCACCTCGGTCAGCACGCTGCGCTCCTGGGCGGCGTAGCCCTTCACCGTCTCCACCAGGTTGGGGATCAGGTCGGCCCGGCGCTGGTAGTCGTTCTGAACGTCGGCCCAGGCGGCCTTGGCGCGCTCCTCCTTGGTGGGGATGGCGTTGACGCCACAGCCGGCGACCACCAGCGGGCCGAGCACCAGGAGGGCGAGACGCGCGAGGCGGGATCGGAGGATGTTCACGAGGTCGGGCTCCAGGTTCGCAAAAGCTTGGCCTTGCGCGGGACATGTTATTTGCGCCCGGCATTGATCCAGCGCAACGGCCCCGCCATCAAGGGCGCGAGCGTAAGCCGACGGGCGCAAGGGAGGTTCCTCGAACATGGCGCGGGTGCGCCCCTACTATGCCGCTGGCAGCCTGAGCGCGGCCTTCTACGACGTGGTGACGGCCGCCGACACGCGGCTCCAGGGCGATGTCGAGGTCTATGCGGGCCTGGCCGCGCCGGGCGCCAGCGTGCTGGAGCTGGGCGCGGGCGCGGGGCGGATCGCCTTTGCGCTGGCCGAGCGGGGATACCGCGTCACCGGCGTCGACCTGTCGCCCGCCATGCTCGACCAGGCCCGCGCACGCCTGGCCGCGGCGCCGCCCGAGGTCGCTGCGCGGCTCGAGCTCCGCCGCGGCGACATGACCGCGCTCGACCTCAAGCGGACCTTCGACCTCGTGCTCTGCCCCTACTTCACCCTGGCGCACGTGCCGGCCGGCGCGGCCTGGCGCAACACCTTCCAGGGGATGGCCAGGCACCTGGCGGCAGGCGGCCGCTGCGCCGTCCACCTGCCGCTGGTCGACCTGATGCGCCTGCCCGGCCCCGCCGACCCGGACACCGTGGTCTTCGACGAGCCGCTGCCGGACGGCCGGCGCCTGCAGCTGCAGATCCGCGCGCGCCGCTTCCGCGAGGACATCGGCCGGCTCGACCAGGTGATCGAATACGTCGAGCGCGACGCCGCCGGCCGCGCCCTGCGCCGCAGCCCGGAGCGGCTGACCTACTATGTCGCCGATCCGCGCCCCTTCGCCGAGGCCGCCGGCCTGACCCTCGACCGCCCGCCCGAGCGCCTGGGCGGCGTCGGCGACGTCTGGGTGTTCCGCAAAGGGTGAGCGCCGGGCGGGAACCGCTACGGCGGCCCGCAGATCGACGCCCAGGCCGCCGCCAGCTGCGCCTCGAACCCGGCGCGGGAGAAGCTCTCGGCCGTGGCCATGCCGGCGGCGCGGCGGGCCGCGAAGCCCTCGCCGGCCCTGAGTCGGTCGATCAGCGCGATCAGCGCCTCGGCGATCTCGATGTGCTGGCCGTCGTCGAACCAGTCGCCGTTGACGGCCCTCGCATAGTCGCGGCCGCCGCCGCCGTGGAAGCCGGCCACCAAGGCGCCGGTGCGCAAGGCCTCCAGCGGCGGTAGGCCCAGGCCCTCGCGCTCTCCGGTCGCCAGGAAGATCTCCGAGCGCTTCATGCGGCGGGCGACCTCGGCCCGCGGCACGCCGGACATGCCGATCCAGGGGACCGCCGTGAGGTCCGGACGCAACGAGCGGAGCACGCCGCGGATCAGGCGGATCTCGTGGAAGCGCTTGGTGGTCACCGCCGCGATCTGCAGCTCGCGCGCCATCGAGGGGTCGGGGGCGAAGACCGGGTCCAGCGCCGGCCGCACCACGTGCAGCGGCCGGTCCCAACCCATCCGGCGCAGCATGGTCGCGGCGTGCTCGCTCGGGCAGACCATCGCCTCGGCGCCCCAGTCGCGGAAGGCCTGCATGTCGATGAAGGCCTCGAAGCTGAGATAGGGGCCTTGGTTGTGCACGATCTTGCGCGCGGGGGTTCCGCGGGCGGCGAGCGCACCGGCGCCGAACATCTCGCCGACGACCAGGACGTCCTGCGCCGTCAGCTCCGGGCGCGCGGTCTGCCAGGGCGCCTCCGCTCCCGGCGGGAACTGCGGGCGAAAGGCGGCGGCGTCGGGGTCGTTAGCGCGGATGATCCAGTAGCGCGCGTCGTAGCCCAGCCGGCGCAGCCTCAGCACGTGGTCGAGGTTCACCTGCTGCCCGCCGGCGACGAACAGGCCTTCGTTGAGAAAGAAGATCCGCAAACGCCGCTCCCCCGGTTCGGACGCGCAACAGACGCTCACCAACCGTGTCTGGCTGCCGCAAATAGCCCATGGCATCTAGCTCGCGAACCGATTCTGCCGCGGGGGCGTGAGACCAGACGAGATGCCGATTCCGTTCATCGACCTGCAGGCGCAGCGCGCCCGCCTGGGCCAGCCGCTGGAAGACGCGATCCTGAAGGTGGTCCGCTCCGGCGCCTACGTCATGGGCCCGGAGATCGCCGAACTGGAAGCCAGGCTCGGCGCCTTCGGCCAGGCGCCCCACGTGCTGTCCTGCGGTTCCGGGACCGAGGCGCTGGTGCTGCCGCTGATGGCCTGGGGGATCGGGCCGGGCGACGCGGTCTTCTGCCCCTCCTTCACCTTCGCCGCGACCGCCGAGGCGATGCCGCTGGTGGGCGCCTCGCCCGTGTTCGTCGACATCGATCCCGTCACCTACAACCTCGACCCGGAGAGTCTCGAGGCGGCGATCGGGGCTGTGAAGGCGAAGGGCGAGCTCACGCCCCGGGCGGTGATCGCCGTCGACCTGTTCGGCCAGCCGGCCGACTATCCGCGGATCGCCGAGGTGGCGCGCCGGCACGGGCTGAAGCTGATCGCGGATTCGGCGCAGGGCTTCGGCTGCACCCTGGACGGGAAGCACCCGATCCACTGGGCGGATGTCGCCACCACCTCCTTCTTCCCGGCCAAGCCGCTGGGCGCCTATGGCGACGCCGGCGCGGTGCTGTCGAAGGATGCGCGCCTGCACGACGTGCTCACCAGCCTGCGCGTGCACGGCCAGGCGGTGA
>JAQGIJ010000419.1 GCA_028291285.1 Phenylobacterium sp.
CGGGTCGGCAGCAACACCACCGCCGAGCCCGGGCTGACGATCGTGCCCCACTGGTTCTCGACCCAGATGTCGAGGTGCACCTCGTTGCGGCCGGCCTCCTGCGTCTTGGAGACCACCCGGCCCTTCACCCAGTACGTGTCGCCCGTGTAGACGAACTTGCGGTGCTGGCAGGAGAGCTTCCACAGCCAGGCCTCGTCGCCCATCCAGTTGGTGACGATGTTGGTCAGGAAGGTCTCGCGGATCGCCCCGTAGTCATAGGGGACCGGGATCCCGAGCTCGTTGGCCCAGGCGGTCTCCCAGTGCAGGCGCTGCACGGTGTCGGGGATGTTCAGGGCGTTCTTGGTGTACATGCCCGGGACCTTCTTGCGGATCTTCCAGGATTCCCGGAAGGCGCCCGGCGGAGTCAGCTGCATGCCCCAGCCGACGTGCCAGACGACGATGTCGCTGGTGCGCAGCGGCCCGCGGACGATGGTCGGGATGTCCTCGCCGACCTTCACGTCCTCGAAGTAGAGGGTGTCCTTGCCGCGGAGGGTCTCGGCCTCGTAGGCCGCGTCGATCTTCGCCAGCTCCTCGTCCGAGTAGGGCTTGGGAAGCTCGTACTCCTTCTTGCGCTCCTTCGAGGCGTGCCGCTCGACGCGGATCCACGAGCCGCGCTGGATGGCGGTCAGTTCGTCGTTCTGGTTGCGGTAGATGAAAGCGTTGGTCTCGGTGACCGTGCGCCCGCCGAACGAGGAGTTGTTGTTGACGCCCACGCCGACCAGCGCCGAGCGCTGGTTCAGCCGGTCGCCCTTGCGCAGCGGCCGCCACCACTCGAAGCTCATCTCCGACTGGTAGGAGCCCAGGCCGATCAGCGGATCGCCCTTCATGATCGCCTTCTGCTCAGCCGTCAGCGCCGGCGCGTCGTGCTCGCCCATCGTGTAGAGGAAGTTCGGCGGCCCGATCAGGCCGCCCCAGCGGGTCGACTTGCCGTACTCCGGATCGCACCACAGCGGGTTGTTGTCGCCATAGCCGTTGGCGAAGTGCCGCGTGCCGTCCCAGGTGACCTCGTAATTGTGCGGCGGGGTCGGCCTGCGGACCTGGATCCCTACCCGCTGACGCAGGCGCGCGATGCCCTCGTCCGTCAGCATGCCGTACTGCGACTTCTGTTCCGCCTTGTCGGCGCTCGCGGCCTCGCTCATGCGGCATCCTCCCTTTTGAATGTTCAGGGGACCGTTATACGCGCGGCCGCAGCGGGCGAAATGGGACTCCGCGCTTCGGATTTATGTGCATTCCCCTGCGACAGGCCCGCTAACCGAACGGCAAGGACCACGGGTTAGATTCTCCCGAGGCCCCTCGAAGGCCGGATGGAAAAGAAGACGCATGACGAGCACGCGCAAAGCGCGGCCGGCGTCTCGGTGGATGGGGTTGTTGAGCGCGGCGCTCGCCGCGTCACCAGGCTTGGCGCACGCGCAGATCCTGGACCTGGTCTACGAGCGCACGGTGATGACGGCCGCCGACCAGCGGTGCGGCCTCTTCGCGCCCGACGTTTCGGCAGCGCTCGCTTCGGCCCAGGCGCAGGCGCGCGGCGCTGCGCTGCGCGCCGGCGCAAGCCCTGAGAACCTGCGCGGGGTCGAGCATCGCGCCCGCGACCGCGCGGCGGCGGCCGATTGCGCCTCCTCGGAGCTGGCCACGGCCGCGACCCGCGTCAGGAACGCCTTCGCCGGCTACGCGCGCCTCGATCGGGTGAGCTATCCGGGTGATCTCGCGGGCTGGCGCGCCGATCGCAGCGGCGCGGGCGCGATCCGCTGGCGGCTGACGCAGGAGGCCCGCTTCGGCCGCGACCGTATGACCTTCGGGCTCGCCGGCCGCACGCTGCCCGGGCTCCTGCTCGCGGTGGCCCAGTTCGCCGACGGCCAGGCCCCCTACGCGGCGCGCTTGCTCGTGCGCGACACCCAACGCAGCACGGGTCCCTACCTCGATCAACTCGGTGGCGCCCACCGGGGCCTGCCGCTCGAGCGCCGCCTCCCGCCGCGCGGTGCGCTTCGCGTCTACGCCGCCGAGGCGCGCAGTACCGCCGGGGTCGATCTCCTGCCGAAGGACCGCGGTTCGGGTTGGGCCTTCCGGTTCCCGGCGCAGGCCTCACGTGAGCTCGCCGCACTGGATCCGCGAGAGGCGGTCGCCGTGGAGTTCCTGTTCCCGGGCGACGTCGTGCGCACGGCCTTCGTCGAGGTCGGCGATTTCGCCGCCGGCGAGGCCTTCCTGAAAGTGGCGCAGCGCTGACGCGGCTCGCGCGGGTTAAGCCTCGGCGGCCAGCGGCCTGGCCGCAGGTGCCTCGAGAGGGACCAGCACTGGCATGCGCACGATGACGGTGGCGCCCTCGCCCAGGGTGCTCTCGATGCACATCTCGCCGCCGTGCAACTGAGCGAAGGCGCGCACGAGCGAAAGGCCTAGACCGGACCCGCCGACCCTCTGGTTGGCGTCGCCCGCCTGTTCGAACGGTCGGCCCAGCCGCTCCAGGTCGTCCGGCGCGATACCTACCCCGGTGTCCGCCACGATCAGCTCCAGCATCTCGCCCGCGGGCTGAAGCGTCAGCGTCACCGCCCCGCCCCGCGGCGTGAACTTGAGCGCGTTGGACAGCAGGTTGATGGCGATCTGCTTCACCGCCCGCCGATCGGCGTCCGCGGCCATTGGCTCGGCCGGGAGCACGCCGCGGAGGCTCACGCCCGCTCGGTCGGCCTGGCCGCGCATCAGGCGCAGCGCCGCCGAGACCGGGTCGCGCGGGTCGAACCCCTCGCGCGCCAGCTCGAAACGATCGGCCTCGATCTTCGACATGTCGAGCACGTCGTTGATCAGCTCCAGGAGATGGGCGCCGGACTCGTGCACCAGCTCGGCGTACTCCGCGTATCGGTCCGAGATCGGGCCGAAGAGGCGCTGCCGCATGATGTCGGAAAAGCCCATGATGGCGTTCAGCGGGGTCCGCAGCTCGTGGCTCATATTGGCCAGGAAGCGGCTTTTGCCCTGGTTCTGCTGTACGGCCGCCACGCGCGCGCCTTCCAGCTCCGCCTCGCGGGCCCGCTGAGCGCGTGCGTCGCGAACCGCCCCCACGATCCGGGTCGAGCTCATTCGCCGCAGCGACAGCTCCCACCAGCCGTCCGCGTCATGCGCCGGCCGGAAGACCGCTTCCGCGGAGCCCGAGCTCACCGCCCGGTGCAGCGCCTCCTCGGCGCGGGCTCGATCGTCCGGGTGCACGAAGTCGCCCAGGTTGCGGTCGATCAGGTCGCGCGCCCGCCAGCCCGGCGGCGGCTGGCCGAAGGCCTCGAGGATGCGGCCTCCGGGATATAGGCCGAGCAGCAGCTGTGGCTGGTTGTCGAGCACCTCCAGCATTCCGGTCGCAAGGTCGTCGCGGGCGCGCAGCTCGCGCCGGAATTCGGCGTGCAGGGCCACAAGGGCCGCTCCGAGCGCAAGCGCCTCGCCGCCGACGGCGAGCAGGCTCAGCCAAGGTGCCGCTGCGGCTGGAGCGATCGGCAAGGGAAGCAGCGCCGAGCTCAGCGCCGCCACCGCGGCGGCGGCCACGGCGCCGGCCGCGCCGAGCGGAAGCAGTTCGGGCCTGCGGTAGGCGGCGGCGGCGGCCAGCGGAGCCAGGCACCAGGCCGCCAACGGTCCGACCGCGCCGCCGGTGAGCATCGTTGCGACGACCGCGCCCAGCGCCCACAGGACAAGCGCCGCCCGCCGCGCCCGCTCGCCAGCGGATGCCAGCGCGGCGCCGACAAGCGCCGGGACGAGACCGGCGGCCAAGGGGGCGAGCTCGGGCCCGGGGGCGAGCCGACCGGCGGCCAGCAGGGCTCCCGCCGCCGCGACGACGGTCGCAGCCCAGCCGAGGTGCCAGCCGACCGCGAAGCGCTCGCTCGAGCGGCGCTTTGTCGACGGCCGCCGGGATCGGCGGATCTGGGTCAAGGGTTGGTCACCAATTCGTCCTTCATCGGCATAACCCTATCCGCACAGATGAGTCCGGTTAAGCTAGCTCGCCTGGCGCGCGATCCGCGCGGCGGCGCACTCAGGAGGGGAAACGAAATTGTAAGCGCGATGCGCCAGGCTGCCGCCTGAAAAACGGAGGCCCTGCGCCCGCAATGTTCCCAGCGAGTCAAGACGCCGTTCCGCCGGGGCGCGCCCGCCAGCGCAGCCTGGGCGATGCGGGCCCGGATGAGCCGAAGCGGTCGTTTCTGCGCGTCGTCAGCCATGAGCTTCGCACCCCCCTCAATTCGATCCTTGGCTTCTCCGAGATCCTCGCCTCGGAACTCTATGGCCCCTTAGGCGCCGATCAGTATCGGGAGTATGCCGAGATCATCCGTAGCAGCGGGGAAAAGCTGCTGAAACTTGTGAATGAGGTGATCGAACTCGCGCGGCTGCAGGCCGGCGATGTCGAATTCGACGTGCAGCCGGAGCGCCTCGCCCCCGTCTTCGACACCCTTGGCGAGGGCCTTGCCGAAACCCTCGCCGCCCGTCGGCTCCGCCTGGCCGTCCAACCCTGCGGCGAGGCCGAGGCGCTGGTCGACGCGTGCGCGTTGCGCATCGTCCTGGCGAACCTGCTGCAGAACGCGATCGCCTTTTCCCCTGACGGGGCGGAGGTTCGCGTCTGCGCCCATGAGAACGGCGCGTGGCTGGAGATCGTCATCGAGAACGACGGCGAGGGCGTCGATCCGGCTGATCTCGAGCGCCTGGTGCGGCCCTTCGAACAGGGTGAGAACGTGCTCACCCGCCAAGGCGAGGGCGCGGGCCTTGGGCTCGCCATTTGCGATCTCACCTGCCAGGCCATGGGGGCGCGGCTGAGGCTGGTTTCCGAGCGCGGACACGGATTTGCCGCGCACGTCCTGCTGCCGGGGCTCTGAGGATGGTTGCGGAGCCGCCGCCGCCCTCTTAAGTCGCGGGAGCGATGCGCGCGATCGAAGACACCCTGGACGAGCTGGCCGCCGAATTTGACCTCCTGGGCGACTGGGAGGAGCGCTATCGCTACGTCATCGAGCTCGGCCGGGAGCTCAAGCCCCTCACCGACACCGAGCGCAGCGACGCCAATAAGGTGCGGGGCTGCGCGAGCCAGGTGTGGCTGGTTACCGAACCTCAGAGCGATGGAACGCTGCGCTTCCGAGGCGATTCCGACGCCCATATCGTGCGCGGGCTGATCGCGGTGCTGCTGCGGCTCTATTCGGGGCGTGGGCCCGAGGACATCGTGGCGTTCGACGCCAAGGCTGCTTTCGAGAAGTTGGGTCTGGCGGGAGCGCTCTCGGCGCAGAGGTCGAACGGCTTGGCCTCGATGGTGGCCCGCATCCGCCGCGACGCAGAGTACGCCGCCGCCTAGCTCTAGGCCGCTCGGATTCCCGTGGCCGCCCGACTCATGCCGACCACGGCCTCGAAGCCCAGGATCATGTCCACGTCGCGGCCATTGCTCGACAGCGGCAGCCGCAGCCACAGGATCGACAGGTGCGAGGCGCCCCGCCAGGCGAGATTGTGCGCACCGACCCCCGGCCGGCGCTCGACGACCACCTGGGTGAGCTCCTTGCGCCAGTAGTCGACCGCGGGGCCTGAGAAGGCCTCGTCAAGCCGCCGCCCGGTGATCTCCCCGCCGTAAACGCCGTAGAGGCCAGTGCCGGCGAGCCGCATCCGGAAGTCCACGGGGTCGAGGATGACATCGATCAGGCTGACGGTTGGCAGGTGGCGCTTGAAGCAGGCGGGATCGATATCGCGGCGTCCCGGCAGCCGTCCGCCGGCCCGCAGCGAGGCCCAGTAGGCGAACAGTTCCTCGTGCGCTCGGGCCGCCGCAGCGGGGGCCGCGATTTGCGCCGCCATCTTCAGATTCCTTAACAAGCGCTTGGAATCATAATGATTCTCTTATCGCCTGATGCGCGAATCGGCGGCAAGTCAAAATTGTGGCGTAGGCGCTTATTTCCGCTTTCATGCGCCTGGAACGACAGAAAAACGCCCGCCGGTGCGGCGGGCGTTCTTACGTTCAGCTATTGTAGGCCGAGCTTAGCGCTTCTTGCGCGGCGCCTGCCGGCCGCCCTGGCCGAGGCCCATCTGCTTGGCGAGGTCGGAGCGCGCCTTGGCGTAGTTGGGCGCAACCATCGGATAGTCCTTCGGCAGGCTCCACTTCGCCCGGTACTCCTCCGGGCTCATGTTGTACTTCGTGCGCAGGTGACGCTTCAGCGACTTGAACTTGCGCCCGTCTTCCAGGCAGATCAGGTAGTCTGGGGTGATCGAGCGGCGCACCGGCACCGCAGGTTCCTTGGGCGCCACTTCCGGCGCTTCCTGACCGGACGAGACGCCCGCGAGCGCCCTGTGAACGCTCTGGATCAGCCCCGGCAGATCCGCCGCGGCGACCGAATTGTTGCCGACATAGGCGGAGACAATGTCCGCCGTCATCTCGATAACTTCCGACTTTTCGTCCATTCTTGTCATTCCATGTGCTCTGGCCCGTCTAGGGGGACAGATGCGATTCATCTCATCAGTAGCGGGGTCCTAACTGGAACCCAGCCACAGGACAAGCACAAGAATGATTATTGTGCACGAATTCTCCCTAAGCGTCTGCGCAATAAAAAGAGATGAGCCGCCCAAGCTGAGGGACAATCGCGGCAGTAAGCCAGGACGTAGTGGCGCCCGCGGCGCTACCGGAAGCTCGGCGCGTCCCACGTATCCCAGATCTGCGGAAGATCCTTTGACACGCTGTCAGGGAAGCGGGGCGGACGCTTCTCCAGGAACGAGGCGACGCCCTCCTTGGAATCCGCCTGGCGACCGCGCGCCTGGATGCCGCGACTGTCGATGCGGTGGGCTTCCATGGGATGGGCCGCGCCGGCCATGCGCCACATCAGCTGCCGCGTCAGCGCGATGGAAACGGGCGCGGTGTTCTCGACGATCTCGCGGGCCAGCGCCTTCGCCGCCGGCAGCAGGTCCTCCGGCGCGTGCAACGAGCGCACGAGGCCAGCCTCGAACGCGTCCTGGGCCGGGAACACCCGGCCGGTGTAGCACCACTCGAGCGCGGTCTGCATGCCGACCAGCCGTGGCAGGAACCAGGACGACGCCGCCTCCGGATGGATCCCGCGGCGCGCGAACACGAACCCGTAGCGGGCCTCGGTGGAGGCCAGGCGGATGTCCATGGCCAGCTGCATGGTGGCGCCCACCCCTACCGCCACGCCGTTCACCGCCGCGATCACCGGCTTCAGGCTCTCGAAGATGCGCAAGGTGACCAACCCGCCGCCGTCGCGGTGGATCCCCTCCGCGGTGCGCTGGGCGAGATCGTCGCTTTCGCGCGTGTCGTAGTCGAAAGTGCCGGCCCCGCTCGACAGATCCGCGCCGGCGCAGAAGGCGCGGCCCGCGCCGGTGACGATTACTGCGCGCACGGCGTCGTCGCCGTCGGTGATGTCGAACACCTCCAGCATTTCGCGCAGCATGTCGCTGTTGAAGGCGTTGAGCTTGTCGGGACGGTTCAGGGTGACGACGGCGACGCCATCCTCAACCTCATAACGCAAGGCTTCGAACGTCGGCGCGCCCATGGTCTTCTCCCACCTCTCCGAGCCATGCGCCGCTTGACGTCCGGTACGTCAGGCCCCGCAATGGCGGCGTCAACATCGTCGGCGGGGGGCTGGCGCGCAAGCGCCGGCGAGCGCGCCGCAGTGAGGAAACGCATGCACCCATTCGTCCACGCCCGGACGCATCCCGACCGTCCCGCCTACATCATGGCGTCCAGTGGCGAGACGATCACTTATCGCGAGCTCGAGGAGCGGTCGAACCAGGGCGCCCACCTGTTCCGCAGCCTCGGCTATCGGCCTGGAGACGTCGTCGCCGTGCTGATGGACAACAATCCGCGTTTCTTCGAGGTGGCCTGGACCGCCCAGCGCTCTGGCCTCTACGCGACCTACGTCTCCTCGAAGCTGAGCACAGGCGAGATCGAGTACATCGTGGAGGACTGCGGAGCGAAGGCCTTGATCGCCTCGGCCGGCGTGGGCGCCGTGCT
>JAQGIJ010000486.1 GCA_028291285.1 Phenylobacterium sp.
ACGGCGCGCACCTCGGCAAGGTCGACCGGCTGATCCTGCAGGAGAATACGGCCATACCGCAGATCGCGGCGGTCTTCGCCAGGACGCCGGTGGAGACCCTGCAGGCCTGGGAAGCCTTCAACGTCGCCGACCAGGCCGCGCCCTACCTCTCCGACCCCTTCGTGCAGGCGCACTTCGCGTTTCGGCAGAAGACGCTGCAGGGGCAGCCGCAGCTGCAGCCGCGCTGGAAGCGGGGCGTGCAGCTGGTCGACACCCAGATCGGCGAGGCGCTGGGCAAGCTCTATGTGGCGGCCTACTTCCCGCCGGAGAGCAAGGCCAAGATGGTGGCGCTGGTCTCCGACATCCGCACGGCGCTGAAGGGCCGCATCGAGCGGCTCGACTGGATGAGCCCGGCGACCAAGCAGAAGGCGCTGGAGAAGCTCTCCAAGCTGACCGTGAAGATCGGCTATCCGGAGAAGTGGCGCGACTATTCGGGCCTGGAGATCCGCGACGGCGATCTCTACGGCGACGTCAGCCGGGCAGTGGCCTTCGAGTGGGACTACCACGTCGGCCGGATGCGCGGCCCGGTGGACCGCACCGAGTGGGGCATGACGCCGCCGACGGTGAACGCCTATTACCGCTCGACCTTGAACGAGATCGTCTTCCCGGCCGCCATCCTGCAGCCGCCGTTCTTCGATCCCGAGGCGGACCCGGCGATCAACTACGGCGGCATCGGCGGGGTGATCGGCCACGAGATGACCCACGGCTTCGACGACCAGGGCCGCAAGTCGGATGGCGACGGGCGGCTGACCGACTGGTGGACGCCGGCGGACGCCGAGCGCTTCAAGGGCGAGGCCGCCAAGCTCGGCAAGCAGTACGCGGCCTTCGAGGTGCTGCCGGGCGCGCACATCAACGGCGACCTGACCATGGGCGAGAACATCGCCGACCTGGGCGGCCTGCACCTGGCGCTCGACGCCTACCATGCCTCGCTACACGGCAAGCCCGCGCCGGTCATCGACGGCCTGACCGGCGACCAGCGGGTGTTCCTCGGCTGGGCGCAGGTGTGGCGCGGCAAGATCCGGGACGACCGGCTGCGGCAGATGCTGGTGACCGACCCTCATTCGCCAAATCACGCGCGGGTGGATGTACCGGCCCGCAACGTCGACGCCTTCTACCAGGCCTTCGGCGTCAAGCCTGGCCAGGGGATGTACGTGGCGCCCGAGGACCGCGCGCACATCTGGTGATCAGGATCGCCTACGTCCGAATCTTGCGGCGGAGGGACTCTGTTTTTGACAGAACCGTCGAAGACGGGATCTGGTCAAAAAAGTGGCCCGCCGCGGAGGGTCGCAGCGGGCCACTTTTGAGCAGTTGCTCTGTTTAAGAGGGCGTTTCCTCCCCGAAACGCCGGAGAGTGTTGGCTAGTCGCCGCCGTCTTGTCTCTCGCTGCCAAAAGGAACGGCAATTTCCCATCTGAGTCAACAGTGAACCTGCAGGAACATTGCAAACATCGTTCAGAAACCCGCGATCTGACGTCTAAACGCCGTTAAGTTTTGACTCACTCGTCAAAGTCCTCGCCTCTAAGGCGTCATAAGCCGGAGATGCAACCTCGAAGACGAAGTCTGGGCGGGCGGCGGTGACCGGGCCCAGACCGGCCGCGGTCAACGCGGCGGCGGCGGCGGCCACATCGGCCACGTCCAGCAGCAGGCCGTGCGGGCGGCGCGAGCCGCCGGCGGCCACGAGGGCCTCCACCACGGCCTCTTCGCCTGCCTCGCCGGTGGCGGGCCAGGTGAGCGTCGCGCGGCGCAACGCATTGGCCCGGGCCTCGACGATCCGCAGCAGCCGTTCGGCCTGCGACAGCCGCGCCTGGCTCCAGTCGGCGGTGAGGCTGGCGGCGAGCTGGGCCTGGCTTCGCAGGATCACGCCGTCGGAGAGCACCTTCAGCCCGTTGGCCGCAAGCGTCGCCCCGGTGGTGGTGATGTCGACCACCAGCTCCGCCGCCCCGGTGGCCGGGGCGCCCTCGGTGGCGCCGCTGGATTCGGTGATGCGGTAGTCGGCGACGCCGTGGCGGGCGAAGAAGGCGCGGGTCTGCGCCAGGTACTTGGTGGCCACCCGCATGCGCCGGCCGGTGCGGGCGAGATAGTCGTGCGCCACCTCGTCCAGGTCGGCCATGGTGTCGACGTCGAGCCAGCTCTTCGGCGCGGCCACCACCAGGTCGGCGCGGCCGAAGCCCAGCGGCCGCAGCAGCATGACCCGGCGGTCCACGTCGGGGCCACGCTCGCGCAGCAGGTCCTCGCCGGTGACCCCCAGGTGGGCCTCGCCGGCGTCCAGCGCCTCGGCGATGTCCCCGGCCGAGAGCAGGCGCACCTGGGCGCCGGGCAGGCCCTTCAGGTCGGCCACATAGCCGCGCGCGCCGCCGCTCACCTGCAGCGGGACGCCGCAGTCGGCGAGCCAGGCCTCCACCTGCTCCTTCAGGCGGCCTTTCGAGGGAACCGCGATGATCAGGGGACCGCTCACGCCTCGCCTCCCGCAAACGCGCGCCAGGGCCGGACCATGCAGCCCACCGCGCGGGCGCCGTTCGCCGCGCCCAGCCGGCCGAGCAGGCCGTCGTAGCGCCCGCCGACCG
>JAQGIJ010000489.1 GCA_028291285.1 Phenylobacterium sp.
TGGTCCGGCTTGCCTCGCGGTGCGTCAGCCTTCTACGCTCCGGTCATGGCCAGCTTCACCCACGACGGCGTCACCCTCGCCTATGACGACATCGCCCCGGCCGGCGGCGGCGAGCGGACCATCCTGCTCGTCCACGGCTTCTCCTCCAACCGCTACGAAGGCTGGAAGCGCACGGGCTGGTACGATGCTTTGAAGCGCCGGAGCGTCCGCTGCGTGGCGCTCGACCAGCGCGGCCACGGCGAGAGCGAGAAGCTCTACGACCCGAGCGCCTACGGTCGCGAGGAGATGGCCGGCGACGTGCTGGCGCTGATGGACCACCTGGGCCTCGGCGCCGTCGAGCTGTTCGGCTATTCGATGGGCGCGCGCACGGTGCTGGGCGTGGCCGGCCGCGCGCCCGACCGGGTCGCGCACCTGATGCTGGGCGGCGTCGGCGGCCGGCTGATCAATCCCAGCGACGACGGCGAGATGGCGACGCAGGACGGGACCACCATGGCCGACGCCATGCTGGCCGAGGATGCGGAAAGCATCGCCAACCCGATGATGCGCAGCTTCCGCCAATTCGCCGACGAACAGGGCGAGGACCTGCGCGCGCTGGCCGCCTGCAGCACCGCCCCCGCCGTGGGCCGGCCGGATCCCGACGACCTCTGGCGGCTGAAGATGCCGGTCATGGTCGTCGCCGGCCAGCGCGACCGGCTGGCGGGCGATCCGGACGAGCTGGCCCAGGCCTTCCCGCAGGGCCGCGGCGTCACCATTCCGGGCTGCGACCACTTCTCGGCGATCCCGCATGCGCTCACCAAGGCGGCGGTGTTCGATTTCCTGGACGGCCACCTGGAGGACGAGGATCCCTTCGCGCGGCGCTTCTGAGCTTTCGGCCGGCTCGCGGCGCAGCCTCTTTCCTGACGCGCAGCATGGCCTATAGAGGCTCTCCCATGAGCCTGATGCTGCCCCAACTGCCCGCCCTCCTCGACCAGGCCGCGCAAGCCGCGGCGGCGCTTTCCGCCGACGTCCGGAGCGCCGTCGCCGCGGGCGCGCTGCGGGACGGCAAGCTCGATCGCAAGGCGCTCGACGCCGACCAGTACGCCAGCCACGGCCTGGCCTGGGTCGCCGCCTATGCCGAGACGCTGCGCCAGACCGCCGCCTGGGCGGCCGCGCTCGAGGCCGAGGGCAGGCTCGGCGAGGCCGAGGCGCTGCCGGCCCAGCTGCTCGCCTTCGAATACCTCAGCCAACTGGCCGGCGGCCTGCCGATGAACCAGGGCGAGATCTTCCGCGCCGCCGACCTCGGGGTCTCCGCGGCGCGCCTGGAGCCGGTGATCGCCAGGCTACGGCCGGGCGCCAGCCAGGCGGTGCGCCACCGCATCGTCGAGCTGCTCGACCACGCGCGGGGCCGCCCGTCGCTGGAGGCCAGCGGCCTGGACGAGACGCTGGAGCACATCCGCGACCAGTTCCACCAGTTCACCGCCGAGAAGATCACCCCCTTCGCCCACGGCTGGCACCTGCGCGACGAGCTGATCCCGCTGTCGCTCTACCAGGAGCTGGCCGCGCTCGGCGTCTTCGGCCTGACTGCGCCGGAGGAATGGGGCGGATCCGGCCTCGGCAAGGTGGCCATGTGCGTGGTCTCCGAGGCGCTGTCGCGGGGCTGGATCGGCACGGGCTCGCTCGGCACCCGCTCGGAGATCGCGGCCGAGTTGATCATGGCCCACGGAGCAGAGGCTCAGAAGGCGCGCTTCCTGCCACGGATCGTCTCCGGCGAGATGATCCCCACCGCCGTCTTCACCGAGCCGGAAGCGGGCTCAGACCTGGGCTCGCTGCGCACTCGCGCGGTGCGCGACGGCGACGTCTGGAAGGTCACCGGCGCCAAGACCTGGATCACCCACGCCGCGCGCGCCGACATGATGACGCTGCTGGTGCGCACCAATCCGGACGTGAAGGACCACCGCGGCCTCTCCATGTTCCTGGCCGAGAAGCCGCGCGGCGACGGCGCGAACCCCTTCCCCGCCGAAGGCATGAGCGGCGGTGAGATCGGGGTGATCGGCTATCGCGGGATGAAGGAGTACGAGATCGCCTTCGACGGCTTCGTGGTCCCGCACGCCAACCTGCTGGGCGGGCAGGAGGGCCAGGGCTTCGCCCAGCTGATGGCGACCTTCGAATCCGCCCGCATCCAGACCGCGGCGCGCGCGCTCGGCGTGGCGCAGAACGCCCTCGACCTCGGCCTCGACTACGCCCTGCAGCGCAAGCAGTTCGGCCAACCGATCGCCAACTTCCCGCGGGTCGCCAACAAGCTCGCCATGATGGCCGCGGAAATCCTCGGCTCGCGCCGGCTCACCTGGTTCGCCGCCCAGGCGAAGGACGAAGGCCGCCGCTGCGATCTGGAGGCCGGAATGGCCAAGCTGATCGGCGCCCGGGTGGCGTGGGCGGCGGCGGACAACGCGGTGCAGATCTTCGGCGGCACGGGCTTCGCCACCGAGCAGCCGGTCAGCCGCGTGCTGGCCGACGCGCGCATCCTCAACATCTTCGAAGGCGCCGGCGAGATCCAGGCGCAGGTGATCGCGCGCCGGCTGCTGGAAGGCGCGAATTAGGCGCGCGCGGCGAAGCCGGTCGCGAGCAGCGCGATCTGCCGGTCCATTTCCTCGGTCATCGCCTGGGCGGTGGCGTTCTCCCAGGCGGCGAGGCGATAGGTCCAGGCGTAGGCCGCCACCAGGAGCTCGATGATCGCCTGCAGATCGGCGGCCGGATCGACCTCGCCCACTTCGACGCCCCGGCGCAGGCACTCTTCGATCAGTCCGCGCAGGCGGGCGTTCCGGCCGAACGGCCGCGCGCCGGGGGCGAGCGTCCAGTCGTAGGCGGCCGCGACGTGGGCGAGGAACAGCTGGACGTTCTGGACCTCGAAGGCGAAGAGGACCGCGAACATCGAACGCAGGCGGTCGGCGGTGGAGCCGCGC
Source organism: Phenylobacterium sp. (assembly GCA_028291285.1). The sequence continues at coordinate 2,940 of JAQGIJ010000489.1, forward strand.
AGGTGCGGCACGAACCGGTCCATCTCCGCATAGAGCGCCTCCAGCCGGGCCTGCATCACCTCGCTGAGGATCTCGCCCTTGGAAGCGAAGTTGGTGAAGACGCTGCCCACCGAAACACCCGCCAGGGTGGCGATCTGCCGGACGGTGGCGCCTTCGTAGCCCTGGGCGCCGAACAGGTCGCGCGCGGCGGCGACGACGCGCTCGCGCGTCGCCGCCTTCTGGGATTGGCGCAGGCCGACCACGCGCGAGGCTCTAGCCCCGGCGAGCGCCGGCCAGGAGGACGCGGATCTGGTCGCGGGCGCGGGCCTGAAGGGCGTCGAGGCTCCAGCCCTGGAAGATCGCGTGCGGGTAGTTGGCGAGATAGGCGTCGAACAGCATCTGGGCCCGGAGCTTCACCTCCGCCTCCTGGCCGAGCTCGCCGCGGGAGACGCCGGCGTTCAGCTGCTCGAGGATCAGCTCCTGAACAGCCTTCAGCGGGGCCAGCTTGCGCAGCACCTCGCCTTCCTGCGGCGCCCAGGAGACCGTGAAGGCCGCGCGGGCCAGCGGCAGCTGGCTCTTGTAGAAGGCGTAGCCGGTCGAGAAGATCTTCAGCAGCGCCTCTTCGACGTTCCTGGCGCGGGCGGCGGCGTCGCGCATCTCGACGGACAGGGTGTCCATGTCCGAGATCATGATCTCGCGGAACAGGTCCGATTTGTCGCTGAAGTTGGCGAAGACCGCGCCGGTGGACATGCCCGCGGCCGCGGCGATGTCGCGGATGGTGGCGCCTTCGTAGCCATGTTCGCTAAACAGGCGGCGGGCGGCGGCGAGCACCTTGGTGCGAGTCTGCTGCTTGGCGAGCGCACGCCGGGTCGGGCCCTTGGTGCGGATCTCGCCGGTGACCTCGTTGGGGGAGACGTGTTTCATATGGTCTGAACCTTCGGGAGCGCCGCCTCGGCGCTCGTCTTGATCGCTACGCAATACGCTTCACTCCACGCCGTCCGACGCCGTGGTCGGCGCCGGCTTGGCCGATTCTCGAACTTCCGTCAGCCGGCGGGACTGCACCGAAGGCGGAAAGGGTCGCGATGGCCTCTCATTGAGCATGTTCACGCACAAGACTTTGGCAACCGTGGGTCGAAGAACCATCGAAACGGCGCCGAATCTCCTGCACCGCCCAGATAGAACCGAGTCGGTGAACGCGCTCAGCGAGCGCTGAGTGGCGGCCGGGATAGCCGTGATCGACGGTGGCCCGCAAGCCTCGGAAGACCTAAATTGGGTCTATGGACATCTTCAGCTTCCTGATCCCCGCCGCCCTGGCCGCCGTGACGATCGTGCTGGCGCTCGGCATCTACGCCCTCTATCGCGGCGGCGACTTCGGGCGATCCTACTCGAACAAGCTGATGCGCCTGCGGGTCGTGGCCCAGGCGATCGCCATCGCGGTGCTGATGGGCGCGCTGTGGTGGCGGTCGCGGCACTAATGTCCGGATTTGAAGCTCCGGCGAACTTCGGAATCGGGACGCTAGCGCCATGGTGACGCTCAACCGCATCTACACCCGCTCCGGCGACGCCGGCCGCACCCGCCTCGCCACCGGCGAACAGGTCAGCAAGTCCGACGCGCGGGTGGAGACCTATGGCGCCGTGGACGAGACCAACGCCTGCCTGGGGCTGGCGCGGCTGCACACCGCCGCCGACGCG
>JAQGIJ010000501.1 GCA_028291285.1 Phenylobacterium sp.
TCTTTGATGGCTTCCTTGAGTCTAGACTCAAGCACATGGAAGACGTCCTAACAGGACGCGAATGGCTCGCCGGGACCTTTTCGGTTGCCGACATTCTTATGGCCGATGTGCTGCGCCTGGTGGACCGTTTCGATGGGCTCGCAAAATTCGCTGCTTGCCGCGCCTACGTCGCGCGCGCAACGGCACGACCGGCCTTCGTGAAGGCATACAACGACCAGATGGCCCACTTTGCTGCGGCAGATGCAGCTTGATACATGCGTCACTGCCGCGAGCGGTCGGTTGGTCGCGTTGGACGGGACGAAGGTGCGCGCGGTCGCGAGCCCAAAGAACATCGCAGGCGCCGGCGGATTGGGCCTGCGAGTTTCAGCACAGCCTGCCCCTCCACCGCCCCGCTTAGGCGAGGGAGGTAGGGCTGGAGAGCCGTAACTTATCATTCACCACGTTTTGCAACGCGCCCTTCACCATGCTTCGTGTGAAGTCGGGGACCTGAGTTCACGAGGGCGTCATGGCGTTTCCGGCAGAGACCATCATCCAGGGCGACTGCCTGGACGAGTTGAAGAAGCTGCCGGACCGGTCCGTGGACCTGGTGTTCGCCGACCCGCCGTACAACCTCCAGCTCGGCGGCGAGCTGTTGCGCCCCGACAATTCCAAGGTCGACGCGGTCGACGACGACTGGGACCGGTTCGACAGCTTCGAGACCTACGACACCTTCACCAAGGCCTGGCTGTCGGAATGCCGCCGGGTGCTGAAGGACGAGGGCGCGCTGTGGGTGATCGGCAGCTACCACAACATTTTCCGCGTCGGCGCGACGCTGCAGGACCTCGGCTTCTGGATCCTCAACGACATCGTCTGGCGCAAGTCCAACCCGATGCCGAACTTCAAGGGCACGCGCTTCACCAACGCCCACGAGACCCTGATCTGGGCGGCGAAGGCTAGAGGCGGACGGCGCTACACCTTCAACTACGACGCCATGAAGATGGCCAACGACGATCTGCAGATGCGCTCGGACTGGACGCTGCCGCTGTGCACCGGCGAGGAGCGGCTGAAGGACGAGACGGGCGCCAAGGCCCACCCGACCCAGAAGCCCGAGGCCCTGCTGCACCGGCTGATCCTGGCCTCCTCGAGGCCCGGCGACCTGATCCTCGATCCCTTCTTCGGCACCGGCACGACGGGCGCCGCGGCCAAGCGGCTCGGCCGGCGCTTCATCGGCATCGAGCGCGAGCCGCAGTACGCCGCCCTGGCCAACGCGCGGATCTCCAAGGTCATCCCGGCCGCGCCCGAGGAGGTGATGGTCACCGGCTCGAAGAAGTCCGAGCCGCGCATCCCCTTTGGCCAGATCGTCGAGGCGGGCCTGTTGCGCGCCGGCGACATCCTCTACGACCCGAAGGGCGGCCACGCCGCGCGCGTCCGCGCCGACGGCAGCCTAGTGGTCGGCGACATGTCGGGCTCGATCCACAAGGTCGGCGCCCTCGTCCAGTCGCAGCCGGCCTGCAACGGCTGGACCTACTGGCACTTCAAGTCCGACAAGGGACTCGCGCCCATCGACGTGCTGCGCGCCAAGGTGCGCAGCCAGATCGCAGCCTGAGGCCCTCATGACCGAACAATCCGACCGCGCCGCCCTGGGCGTCAGGACCTTCGAGGAGGTGCTGGGCCGCGCCCCCACGCCGCCTCGCACGCCGCTCACCGAGGCCGCGCGGGATTTCGTTTTCGCCGAGGTCTGGTCGAGGCCCGGGCTCGACCGGCGTTCGCGCCGCTGGATCACCCTTTCCGCGGTCTGCGCCGCCGGCTGCGAGTTTCCGATCCGGACCTATCTGGAGGCCGCGCTCGTTTCCGGCGAGATCACCGAGTCCGAGCTGCGAGAATTCGCGCTGCAGTTCGCGGTCTTCCAGGGTTTCCCCAAGGCCGTGATGGTCGAGACCATACTCAACGGGCTCCTCGCCGAGCGCGCCTCAAAGCAGGTTTGAGAGGCCGGCCCTCGCGGCCTTGAGGAAGACGCTGGGCAGAGCGTCCAGATCCCGTCTCGCACTCCAGATAACGCCGTCCGCGTCGCCCTCCGCACGCAATAGCTGCAGCGTGAGCGTGAAGTGGGTGAAGCCGTGCTCCACCTCCCCGACGCCGCGCCAGGCCGCGTCGGCCGGCGCCGCCAGCAGCGCCTCGGACGGGCTCCAGCGCGCGGCCCGCCAGTCGGAGGTGGGCAGCGCCAGCATCCCGCCCAGCAGGCCCTTCGGCGGCCGGCGCACCAGGGCCACCGCCTCGCCCCGGGTCAGCACATAGGCGACGCCGTAGCGGTGCGGCCGCTCGGCCTTGGCGGTCCTGCGCGGATAGGTCTCCGGCTCGCCGCCGGCGAGGGCGGCGCAGTGCGCGCTCACCGGGCAGCGCTCGCAGAGCGGCGCCTTGGGCCGGCAGATCACCGCGCCCAGGTCCATCAGCGCCTGCGCCCAGTCGCCGGGCCGCTCGTCGCGCACCAGGCCGGCGGCGAGCCGCTTCAGCTCGGGCTTGGCGTCGGGCAGGGGTTGTTCGACCGCGAAGAGCCTGGCCATCACCCGCTCGACATTGCCGTCCACCACATTGCCCGGCCGGTCGAAGGCGATCGCCGCCACCGCCGCCGCCGTATAGGGGCCGAGCCCCGGCAGGCTGCGCAGCCCCTCTTCGGTGTCCGGAAAGACCCCGCCGTGATCCCGCGCCACGGCGCGGGCGCAGGCCAGCAGGTTCCGGGCGCGGGCGTAGTAGCCGAGGCCGGCCCAGGCGGCCATCACCTCGCCGTCCTCCTCCGCCGCGAGCGCTGAGACGCTCGGCCAGCGGGCGGTGAATTTCAGGAAGTAGGGAGTGGCGTGCGGCACCGTGGTCTGCTGCAGCATCACCTCCGACAGCCATACCCGGTAGGGGTCGGCGCGCATCCCCGCCCCGCGCTGCGCTGGCCGCACGCGCCAAGGCAGGTCGCGGGCGCTGGCGTCGTACCAGGCGAGGAGCTGGGCGCGGAGGCGGTCGGGGGACACGGCTCACGCCTACCATCGCGGAGTGGTTCCGCAAGAGCTGCGGCGCTCATCACGCGTCATCGCGGCGCCTCGCTTCGGCCGCGGGGCGAGACTAGGGTGCCGTGATGCGCCGGCGCCTGCCCTCGCCTGAAGAAGCCGTGGCGATCCTCACGGCCAAGCGGACGCGCCCGCAGCGCCGTCCGCCGCCGCCGGCCGGGCGCGCGCTCTCCAAGACGCTGCGCGAGCTCGACGCCAAGTTCGGCCAGGGCTCCGGTGCGCTGGTCGCCCGCTGGCGCGAGATCGTCGGCGCCGACGTGGCGCGGCGCACCGAGCCGGTGAAGCTGGTCAAGGGCCGCAACGGCGGACCCTCGTCGCTGGAGATCCGCGTCGCCGGCCCCTCGGCGGCGCTGATCCAGCACCAGGCGCACGAGATCCTGGCGCGGGTGAACCTGTTCCTCGGCGCCGAGGCGGTGCAGAAGCTGCGCATCGTCCAGGGCCCCTTGCGCGCCCAGGGCGAGGCCGCGGCCCCGGCCCGCAAGCGCGCGATGCCGCTGGACGCCGCCCAGGAGGCGAGCCTCGCCGCCGCGCTCGGCGCGGCCCCCGAAGGCGCTCTGAAGGAGGCGCTGCTGCGCCTGGGCCGGGCCGTCCTGCGACGTCAGGGCTAGACAAGCTACGGCCGCTCGGGAATCGGGCTTTAATCACGCCTTACGTCTCAGGGACCCCCGCCCATGTTCAGCCGCCGCATCCTCATCGCCGCCGCCGCCGCCGCCGCGCTCGCGCTCGCCGGCTGCCACAAAAGCGGCGCGGCCGGTTCGGCACAGGGCGACATGAGCCTGGGCCCGCCCGACGCCAAGGTGAAGGTGGTGGAGTACGCCTCGGCGAGCTGCAGCCACTGCGCGCGCTTCAACAACGAGGTCTTCCCGGCGTTCAAGGCCAAGTATGTCGACACCGGCAAGGTGAACTACACCCTTCGCGAGTTCCTCACCCCGCCGGAGGAGGTGGCCGCGGCCGGCTTCCTGCTGGCGCGCTGCGCCGGCAAGGACAAGTACTTCACCG
>JAQGIJ010000505.1 GCA_028291285.1 Phenylobacterium sp.
CCGGGGCGATCACCGGGACGCCGGGCGCGCCCAAGGCCGACCTGATGGCCCAGCTGGCGGCCATCGACCTGCCGCAGCTGCCGCTGAAGAACGCGCGCCTGACGCTCACCTTCCAGCGCCAGGCCGACGGCTCGAACGGCATGATCGCGGCCACCGCCGACAGCGGCTACGGGCCGGCCCGGGCCCGCGCCGACTTCCGCTTCCCGGTCGGCGGGGTGGACCTGACCGGCCTGTCGGTCGACGCCGGCGGGCTGAAGGCGGACGGGTCGCTGTCGCTGCGCAAGAACGCCCCCTCGGCGGCGGACCTGACGCTGGCGGCCGCCCGCGGCGCCTTCCTCGAAAGCGGGCGGGTGAGCGGGCGGGTGCGCATCGAGGACGCCGCCGGCGGCGCCCGGGCGCAGCTGAACCTGACGGCGGAGAACGCCCGCACGCCGGGCTCGACCACCACGCTGAGCGCGGCGCGGCTCACCGCCGACGGCCCGCTGGCGCGCATGCCCTATGCGCTCACGGTGCAAGGCGTGGCGAGCGCCGGGCGCTTCGCCGCCAGCGGCCGCGGCCTCTTCGCCCAGGCGCCGGCGGGCTACCAGGCCAGTTTCGACGGCTCCGGCCGGCTCGGCGGGCGGGACCTCCGAACCACCGAGACCGCGACCTTCCGCTTCGGCGGCCCCGAGCGCAGCGCCCGGCTGCGGCTCGCCTCGTCGGACGGCGGGCGCGTCAGCCTGGACGGGCGGCTCACCGACGCGGCCGCCGACGTCCGCGCGCAGCTGGTGGGCGTCGGGCTCAACCTGCTGGACGAGGACCTCACCGGGCGAATGGACGCCGACCTGACGCTCACCGGACGCGGCGGACGGCTCGACGGCGGGCTGGACGCCCGGCTCACCGGCGCCCGCGGCCGGGGCGCGCCGGCCGCCAGCGGGGTGGACAGCGTCATCCGCGGCCGGCTCGCCGGGACCGCACTGAGCCTGGACGCGACCGCGACCAACGGGCAGGGGCTGCGCGCCAACGCCAGCCTGGTCCTGCCGACCGCCGCCTCGGCCGCGCCGTTCCGCCTGGCCATCGCCCGCCAGCAACCGATGCGCGGCCGCTTCTTCGCCGACGGCGAGGTGCGCCCGCTGTGGGACCTGCTGGTCGGCGGCGAACGCAGCCTCTCCGGCCGGGTGCAGGCACAAGGCGCGCTCGCCGGCACGCTGGCCGACCCGCAGGCCTCCGGCCAGGTGGTCGTGGCGAACGGGCGCTTCGACGACGGCGGGACCGGGCTGTCGCTGCGCAACGTCGCCCTGCAGGCGGCCTTCGCGCACGACGCGGTGGAGGTCTCGCAGGCGAGCGGCGTCGACGGCCACGGCGGCGCGGTGACCGGCACGGGCCGCATCAGCCTGGCGCGGAACGGCGTCTCCAGCTTCCGCCTCGACCTGCACGGCTTCAGGCTGATCGACAACGAGCAGGCGACCGCCTCGGCGTCGGGCCAGGCCACCGTCTCGCGCGCCGCCAACGGGCAGGTGAAGCTCACCGGCGCGCTGAGCATCGACCGCGCCGACGTGGCGCCGCACCTGCCCGGCGGCGCCGGCGTCGTCACCATCGACGTGGTCGAGAAGAACCGGCCGCCGGAACTGATCGCCACGGCGCCCGTCGCGTCGGCCCAGGGCGCCGGCTGGGCGCTGGACGTCAGCCTGCGCGCGCCAGGACGGGTCTACCTGCGGGGGCGCGGCCTCAACGTGGAGCTCTCGCTCGACGCCCACGTCGGCGGCACGACGGCGAGCCCGGCGCTTTCCGGGACCGCGCGGGTGATCCGCGGCGACTACGATTTCGCGGGCAAGCGCTTCGAGTTCGACACGACCAGCGTGGTCTACCTCTCCACCCATCCGCGCGACATCCGCCTGGACCTGGCGGCCACCCGCGACGACCCGACCTTGACCGCCGTGGTGCGGATCCGCGGCACGGCGTCCAAGCCGGAGATCACCTTCACCTCGACGCCCAGCCTGCCCAGCGACGAGGTGCTCTCCCAGGTGCTGTTCGGCGCCTCGGCCGCGCAGCTCTCGCCGATCGAGGCGGCCCAGCTCGCCTCGGCGATCTCCACGCTGACGAGCGGCGGAGGGCTGGACGTGATCGGCAATGTGCGGGCCTTCGCTCGCCTCGACCGCCTGGCGTTTGGCGGAACCCAGGCGACCGGCATGACCGTCTCCGGCGGCAAGTACGTGACGGACAAGGTCTATCTCGAGCTGACCGGCGGCGGCCGCGAGGGCCCCACGGCGCAGGTGGAATGGCGGGTGCGGCGCGAGCTCTCGCTCATCTCCCGGGTGGGCGCGCAGGCGGCCACGCGGCTCGCGGTGCGCTGGCGGCGCGACTACTGAGCCGCGCGCTGTCCGCCGGCGCGGGCATAGGCCTGCGTGCCGCGGGTGAGCACCTGGTCCGCAGGGGTGATCGCCGCGATCGGGAGGTCGGCGGCCTGCTCCAGGCGGGCATAGATCGGCGCGAAGTCCTGCAGGCTCGCCGCCAGCAGCGCGTCCAGCGATGGGATCACGAAGTAGACCTGCTGGAAGTCGTCGATGCGGTAGGGCGTCCGCATCACCCGTTCCAGGTCGAATGACAGCCGGTTTGGGGAGGGGTCGTCGAGCGCGAAGATCGATTCCGCACGGCTGGAGACGATCCCCGCGCCATAGATGCGGAGGCCCTCAGGGCTTCGCATGAGCCCGAACTCCACCGTGTACCAGTAGAGCCGGGCGAGGTTGGTCAGCCGCCCCAGGCCCTGCGCGCGCCGCCCGCCTTCGCCATAGGCCTGCATGTAGTCGGCGAACACCGGGTCCGTCAGCATCGGCACATGGCCGAACACGTCGTGGAAGATGTCTGGCTCCTGCAGGTAGTCGAGCTGGTCCGGCCGGCGGATGAACTGGCCCGCGGGGAAGCGGCGGTTGGCGAGGTGCTCGAAGAACACCTCGTCGGGCACGAGCCCCGGGACGGCCACCACCGTCCAGCCGGTGAGGCGCTCGAGCTCCTCGTTGATGCGCCGGAAATCCGGGATGCCCGCGCGGTGCAGGTCGAGCGCCTCGAGGCCTCGCAGGAACGGATCGCAGGCGCGGCCGGGCAGCAGCTCGCGCTGGCGTTCGTAGAGGGTCGTCCAGACCTCGTGCTCGGCCGGCGTGTAGCCGTCCCAGCCCTGGTCGATGGTCCAGTCAGGCCGCGCGCCGGGCGGCGGCCCGCTGGCGAATCCGTCCGCGCTCATGCGGACAGAATGACCCTGTTTGGCGGAAAGTTCCGTTCTGATTTGGTGGCCCGTCCGCCCAGTCGCGGCAAATCATTCCGCCTCGAGGCAGGTCCACGAACCACACGAACAAGCGGCAAGGGGAGCCGCCGCGTCAGTGGCTGATGCGGGGCTTCAGCTTGTAGTGGCCTTCGCGGAAGGACTCGAAGATCAGCGCGGCCTGGGGGTGGCCCACCGGCTGGCCGGTGTCGTCCGGCAGCAGGTTCTGTTCGGAGACATAGGCGACGTAGGCGCTTTCGTCGTTCTCCGCGAGCAGGTGGTAGAACGGCTGGTCCTTGCCCGGGCGGATGTGCTCGGGGATCGACAGCCAGTATTCCTCAGTGTTGGAAAACGACGGGTCCACGTCAAAGATCACGCCGCGGAAAGGATAGACGCGGTGACGCACGACCTGGCCGATGGCGAATTTTGCGATTCGCGTGTTCATGCGTCGAAGCCTAGCGCCTTTCTCCTGACCGGGAGGTGAACGTAAGTCCTGCGTCCTCGCGTAAGGCTGCGCCTTTCGCCGCGCGGGGCCGCTTGCTACATTGCCGCCGAAATCAGGCGCGCCCCTCGTAGCGCGGCCTGCTGAGGACGAAAAGGCGGTCCATGGACGAGGCGCCGAGCGCGCCCGGCGCCAGTTTGCGTGGCCGGGACAGGTCTTTCCGCGAGCCGCCGTGCTACGCGGCGCTCGATTTGGGCACGAACAATTGCCGCCTGCTCATCGCCACCCCGCAGGGCGGCGGCTTCCGGGTCATCGAGGCCTATTCGCGGATCGTGCGCCTGGGCGAGGGGCTCACCCAGAGCGGGCGGCTCGCCGAGCCGGCCATGGAGCGCGCGCTGGCGGCGCTGAAGGTCAGCGCCGAGAAGATCCGCCGGCGCAAGGTCGTGCGGCTGCGGGCCATCGCCACCCAGGCCTGCCGGATGGCCCAGAACGGCCAGGCCTTCGTCGAGCGGGTGGCCGAGGAGACGGGAATCCGGTTGCAGATCATCCCTCCGCAAGAGGAGGCGAGGCTTTCCGTCGCAGGCTGCCTCACCCTGCTCGACCGTAGCCACGACGCGGCCCTGGTGGTCGACGTGGGCGGCGGCTCGACAGAGATGTCGTGGCTCGACCTGAAGGCGGATCCGGACGCGGAATCCCCGCCGATGCGCGCCTGGCTGTCCATTCCGATCGGCGTGGTCACGCTCGCCGAGCGCTTCCCCGAGGGCGAGGCCGCCACCGAGGCCTGGTTCCGCGCCATGGTCGACACGGTGAAGGCGGAGATCGCCGCCTTCCACCGGGCCGATCCGCTGAAGCCGATCTTCGAGGCCGACC